>NZ_JAAHGU010000066.1:0-35909 GCF_010692685.1 Okeania sp. SIO2F5
TTTTAATTGGTAATAGATTTTGAAGAATATCGTAGGTTTTAGGTAGTAGGTAGGTCTAATTAAACGTTAAAAAAATTGTAGGGGCGGATTTTCACCTAAAACCTTGACTTATGGGTTATATAATAGACATCTGGTGAAAATAAACTTACCCTTTATTTAACATAAGCTAGAGTTGTAAAAGTCAGTTCCATAAATCATTTTTCGTACCTTTTTCCTAAAAATCTATTCCCTTTTGCTTTCCGGAGCTGTTGCCTGTTACCTGCTATGTGTAAAAAGTCTATATCTTTTTCACGCCTATGTCTAATCATTGCCTACCCCATCATATTGAGTGGATACTTTTCTATCTTTCTGAGAACTTCTCTAATTAAGTTCCTAACATTTGTAATTTATACAAACCAGCATAAAGACCTTCTTTCTGTAATAATTCTTCGTGAGTACCAGACTCAATTAACTCTCCTCGCTTCAACACAAAAACCCGGTTAACATTTCTAATAGTCGAAAGTCGGTGAGCAATAATGATAGCTGTTCTTTCTGCTAAAAGTTTTTCTAATGCTGATTGAATTAAAGCTTCTGTTACAACATCTAAACTAGCAGTTGCTTCGTCAAGTACCAAAATTCTTGGTTTACGAATAGCAGCACGAGCAAATGCTAATAACTGCTTTTGACCACCAGAAAGATTTGCTCCTCTTTCTCGTAGTTGAGTATTATATCCTTGGGGTAATTCTGCAATAAATTTATCTATATTTGTATTTTTTGCTGAGGTTTGAATCTCCTCTAATGAATAATCTTCTCCCAAAGTAATATTACTTTTCACATCTCCAGCAAATAAAAAACCATCTTGTAAAATTACGCCAATATGTTTTCGTAATTCTGCTTGAGGTAAGTCTTTAATATTAATTCCATCAACTAAAATTCTGCCTTTATTGACATCATATAAACGACAAAGTAAGCGAATTACAGAACTTTTTCCTGCCCCAGTAGGTCCAACCAAAGCAACCTTTTCTCCTGGTTTAATAGTAAAGTTGAGATTTTTCAGAACATATTCATTTGGTTTATAACCAAACCAGACATTCTCAAATCGAATTTCACCAATTTTAGAATTGTTAACTTGAAGAGTAGGTAATTTTTTAATTTCTCCTTCTGGGTCTAGAATTTCAACTTCTTCATTGAGAAGATTAATAATACGTTCCACCGCAGTTAAACCTGCTTGAATAGCTGTAAATTTTTCGGCAAATTGTCGCAGAGGATCGAATAAACGTTGAGCATATAAAATGAAAGAAGATAAAGTGCCAAAATCTATATTTTCTGCTAAAACAAATTGCCCTCCCAGGAATAATACTACAGCGATCGCAACTAAAGAAATCCATTCTAAAATACCAGAGATAGCTGAGTCATAAAAAATAGTTTTATCTAGTGCTTTTACATAATCGATATTATTAACTCTAAATAACTCCGAGTTAAATTTTTCTCGGCGAAATAATTGTACTACTCCTATACCAATTAAGTTTTCTTGTAATTGAGCATTTAAACCAGAAAGTTCATCTCTAGCTATATAATTAGCTTGCCTATATCTTTGCTGAAAATAGATAATAATTGCTGTTACTGGTAACATCATTAATATTAGAATTAAACCCAGTTGCCATTGCAAACTAAACATAGTAATAGCAATTATTAAAATCGAAAATAAATCGCTCACAATACCAATAGCACCTGTAGAAAATACATCTCCTAAAGCTTCAACATCACTGGTAAGACGAGTGATTAATTTTCCCACAGGGGTACTATCAAAAAATCTAACTCCTAAAGAAAGAACGTGCTTAAATAAGTCGTCTCTAATATCAGCAGTAATTTTTTGTCCGACTTTTTGTACTAAAAAACCTTGTAAAGATTGAAATATTAGTCGTATAATAATAGTCAACATTAATATAGACCCTAAAATATTCAATCCTTGAGATAATGATATTTGTTGGAGAAATGACCAGGTTTTTTCTCCTAAAATTAGAGAAATTGCCTGTCCGATTAATAGTGGTTGAATTGCCCCAGAAATTGATAATGGTAACAATAATATCAGTGAGGCAAATACTAATTTTTTGTGACGTAAACCATAGCCGATTATTCTTTTAATTAGTTGCCAGTCTGTTTCACTATTATTATTTCGCTCTTTGCTTCTATTGGTTTTCGGTGAGATGCTTCTCATAGATATTTTTTTGGTTAAACTCTAGGTATTCTGATGTTTTTATAAGGTAGCATATCAGCTAAACATTCACAATTGATATTGATGGCTAATAGTAATTTGATAAATATTTGCTACAAATAACTAGGTTATTTTTTAGGGGTCAGGAGTTAGATAGAGGAGCCGTCGGATTGGCGACGTACAGGAGTCAGAATAAATAACTTTAATACAATTTATTAGGTCATAATTTATCTTTTTAGTCTAAGAGATATCTCCTGCACGTGTCTTTTAAATGCCCTGATTATTCGTAACATTCTTTTTTTACGCTTGGTATAATAAATAATTCTAATTATCATGGCTGAAATTGAAACAGAAAGATTAAAATTAAGACAATTTATCCTTGATGATTTGGATGAATTATACAATTTGTATCATAATCCAAAGGTAATGAAGTATGTAGGAAAAGGCATCCTCACTAAGCCAGAAACAGAAGCAAGAATATTAAGTATAATTGAGAGTTGGAATCAAAATAATTTTGGAATGTGGGCTGTAGTTCATAAAAGAGATAATAAAATAATTGGTCGTTGCGGACTTTGTTTTCTAGACAATACTCCAGAAATTGAGCTTGGCTATTTATTAAATCCTGCATATTGGTATCGAGGATTAGCAACAGAAGCAGCAAAAGCAAGTTTAAGATATGGATTTGAAGAGTTAAAGTTAGAGAAAATTGTAGCAGTAGCTCAACCCAAAAATATTGCCTCCCGACGAGTCATGGAAAAAGTAGGAATGAAATACGAAAAAGAGGCTAATTATTATCAGACTAACGTGATATACTATACTATCTTAAGCAAAGAATATCAGCCTAATAGTTAATTGTATGTTGTACTTATAAAATCTTGAAAAAATGATGAGTAAATTGACTCTAGTTATCGGTAATAAAAACTATTCTTCTTGGTCATTACGAGCGTGGTTAACTATGAAACAAGCAGGAGTGAAATTTACTGAAATTAAAATTCCTCTAGATACACATATTACCCACCAAGAAATTTTAAAATATTCTCCTACTGGTCTAGTACCAGTTTTGTTAGACGGGGATATTAAGGTATGGGAATCTCTTACAATTTGTGAGTATGTAGCGGAGAAATTTGCCAATTTTTTGTGGCCTAAAGACCGCGAAGCACGAGCAGTAGCACGAGCAATTAGTGCCGAGATGCACGCAGGGTTCCCAAATTTACGCAAATATATGCCCATGGATTGTCGAGGTCGTTATCCAGAGGTAGGCATAATTCCGGAGGTGAGACCTGAAATTGAGAGGATCGGCAAAATGTGGCGAGAGTGTCGCGAAAAATTTGGAGCAGAAGGTGATATGTTGTTTGGTCAGTTTACAATTGCTGATGCTATGTATGCTCCGGTTGTCTCTCGCTTTGCCACTTATAAAGTGAAACTCGAACCAGTGGCACAAACTTATGCTGAAGCAGTTTGGGCATTAGCTGATATGCAAGAATGGTTAGCAGCAGCAGAAGTTGAGTCAGAAACTATTTTTGATTCAAAATTTTAACTGACGATCTTTTAAATTCATCAAATGCAAATTCTTTTAGTGGATGATGAACCGGAGTTAACTTCTCCTCTAAGTCGTGCTTTGAATCGAGAGGGGTATAGTGTTGATGTTGCCGATAATGGAAAAATTGGTAGTCAGATGGCAAGTCAGGGTAACTATGATTTGCTGATTTTAGATTGGATGTTACCTCACAAAACAGGATTGGAAATTTGCCAGGAGTTACGCTCGCGCCACGACTATACACCTGTTTTATTTCTTACTGCCAAAGATACAGTAGACGATCGCGTTGCTGGATTAGATGCTGGAGCAGATGATTATTTAGTTAAACCTTTTGAGTTGCGAGAGTTATTAGCAAGAGTTCGGGCATTATTACGTCGTCCCCAAAACATTGAAACAAGCACAACTGAGCAACATTTACAAGTAGCAAATTTAGAGCTAGACATAGAAAATCAAGTAGCTTATCGCGGTGGACAGATAATTAATTTATCAGAAAAAGAATGTAAATTGCTGGCATATTTTATGACCTACCCCGGTCAACTTCTAACTCATCGGCAAATCTATGAATATTTGTGGGGAGAAGGAGAAAAACCAAGCAGTAACGTTTTAGCAGCACAAGTACGTTTATTGCGACGAAAAATAGAAGTAAATGGAGAGTTGCCACTCATTTATACTGTTTATCGAAAAGGTTATCGATTTGGAGAAAGTAATTACGATCACTGATCGCCGAATAATTGATAATTTCAGGTTTGAGACCTCTACTTTTAAGAAGAAAAATCATTCTTATCTCCTTTTGATCAATCTTCTGATTAAAAAGAAGAGGTAATTGTTAATGATGAATTGTTAACTGTTAATTTTTGAACTAGCATCATCTTGGGATGATTTTGTGCATCTGCATCTGGACTGTCAGCTTACATCTCCATCGCATCTGTCTCCATCATCCCTCTGAATAACGCCTTTGAATCAAACCAAAGTAAGCAAATAACTTACAAATCGCCTCCCCGAAGTGCCAGTAGCACAATAACTACAGGGCCAGCAATGACAACCATGGCCAACATTGTTAACTGGGCAATAGTTTCAAAGTTAATGTTGCTGAACAAATCAGTTAAAAACCCCATATTTCCCCTAAAAATAAATCAAATATATACTGAGCTGAAAAACCGTTTTTTATTCTACCAAGCTATCGCTACTTTAATTTAAGATACTTTACAAAACTCAATAATTTAGTCTGCTACAATCAGAAGGCCGTTAATAAATAACTATTGGCTAAAAAAAAATGGCTAGTTGGCGTTGTATAAAAAATTGTGGTGCTTGTTGTTACTTAGACCCAACAGAGCGTCCAGAATTAGAAGAATATTTATCTACAGAAGAGCTAAAGCATTATATGAGTTTAGTAGGAGCAGATGGATGGTGTATTAATTACGATAGTTTAACGCGAGAATGCCGTATTTACCCCGAAAGGCCCCATTTTTGTCGAGTCCAACCAGATACCTTTAGAGAATTGTACGGTATTGAACCAGAAGAACTTAATGAATTTGCCATTGACTGTTGTCAGCAGCACATTGGAGATATGTACGGCGATCGTAGTCTAGAAATGTTGCGCTTTAATCATGCAGTGGGTATTAATTCAGGTTTTCAGAGATAACGAACTCAGAACTCAGAAGTCAGAAGTTGTTTTTGTCAGGAGAATTTGAGCAACTCTCCAAAAACATTTTGCCTTAAAAGACGGGGTTGGGCAACCCAATTATTTTGATAAGTAGAGTAGAGTAGTTGACAGTAACATAATTATCTGAAACAATAAATAAAATTTAAAAAATCTACATATACTCAGTAATTTAGTAAATTAGCCTGTGAAATCTTTTAGTGAAAATACACCTCAACCTAAAATAAATTTAGAACAAAAAGAATTTTCTGAGGGCTTACCTTTACAAGTTAGCTCAGAAACGGGTGAACTTTTACCCCCCAAAAATTCTCAATCAGAACAACAAGAAACGAAAGTAGAAAAAACAGGAGCATGGAAAGTATTTGCTTCTACTTTTGTCACAATATTTTTAGCAGAAATTGGCGATAAGACTCAGATTACTACTCTGTTAATGACTGCCGAATCTCAATCTCCTTGGATAGTATTTTTAGGTGCAGGTAGCGCATTAGTAACTACAAGTTTGTTAGGGGTTTTGTTGGGAAAATGGTTAGCCAGTCGCCTCTCTCCTAAAACTATAGAAAGATCGGCAGGAATGATTTTATTACTAATATCTTTAACTTTAATAGTAGAGGCATTTTATAAAAATTTTTCCTAAGCATTTCCTGCAGAATGCAGCAAAAACAGCTATTAGCGGTCAGATATCAGCTTTTATTAGTTTAACTTCTACTACATTTTAAACCAAAGAATTGTATTTGATTAAAAAATTATTCTTTCTTCTTGATTTATTACTTTTTAATTTCTTCCTTCTTAACTACTATGGATTGGCAACTTTTAAGCTTAAGTTTTATCGCAGTTTTTTTATCTGAATTAGGAGATAAAAGTCAATTAGCAGCGATCGCCCTCGGTGGGTCTTCAAAATTTCCCCAGGCAGTATTTTTTGGTACTGCAACTGCTCTATTATTAACTAGCTTTTTAGGAGTTTTAGTAGGGGAAGGAGTAGCAGAAATTTTACCAACAAATATAGTAAAAATTACGGCTGCAACTGGATTTGCATTTATGGGTATTCGTCTTTTATTCTCTGGTGAAGAGGAAGTAGAAGAATCTGAAAATAATTGAGATTGAAAAAATCCCCATTTTCTAGAATATTTGAGAAAGCACTGTATGGAGTAAAAATAATTATGCTAACCTCTGTTGATTCACCCAAACAAATTACTCTCGAAGAATTTTTACAATTGCCATAAACAAAACCAGCAAGCGGATATATTAACAATAAAATTTATCAAAAACCAATGCCGCAAGGAGAGCATAGTAGAATTCAAACCTGTCTATCATCAGCAATTAATCAAGCAGGTGAACCACAAAAGTTAGCAATGGCATTGCCAGAATTAAGATGTACTTTTAACGGAGGTTCCATAGTTCCAGATATTTCAGTTTTTGCATGGCATGGCAACGTATTCCGAGAAAACCCAATGGTAGAATCGAAAATAGATTTGAAATAGCACCAGATTGGGTAATAGAAATTCTCTCGCCAGACCAAGGTGCTAATCAATTAATTAATAAAATTCTTTTCTGTCTAAATAATGGTACTCAGTTGGGTTGATTAATAGATTCTGAAGATGAATCTGTACTAATTTTTCAACCTAACCAGCAACCAGAAGTTAGATATGATTCTGATAATTTACCCATCCTCAATTGATTAACAGATTGGCAATTATCTATTGCAGATTTATTTGGTTGGTTATATTAGATTTACGGAGTAGGGAATAGGGAGTAGGGAGTAGGGAGTAGCTGAATGCTTAAATACTAACTAACAAAACTGGTTAATATTCCTAAAATTTGCGGTAAGTTTTTGATAGAATATTCCTCTAAATCTAATACTAGAGTTTGAGCTTCTAATTCTAAAAATTGCCAAGCTATTCCTGTGGTAATAGCTCCATAAATTTTGCGAATATCATTCCCTTTATTTTGATTAAAAATCTGGGCAGCAACCATTTCGGCAATACATTTATCAAAGCCAGATTTAATATTATCATTCTTAGCTTCTACAAGAGTAACTATTGGTGCTTGAATTATCATTTGTAATGTGGAACGACTAATAATAAAATCGCAAAAACCATTTAACTCTAGCTCTGGATTAACATTAAATTCGATGCCAGAAAATAAGCCTATTTGATTATTAGATATTTTTTTACTTCTGCTAATACTGGAGCAATAATAAATTCTGTTTGCGGAGCATTCCGTCAGGAAACGAGCTTTTTCCGAAGGGTTCGCGCTAGCGTTGCGGAGCAAATCGCCACTGCTAATGGTAGATAATATTCTAAAGCTTCTTGAAGAAATTGACTGGGAATAACATCTGGTAATTTATTAAATTTACCCAAGTTTTCGACCAGCTGAAGATTAAAATTAGTGAGAACTTCCTCTAAGGTAAATTTACTGTAAGGCATGAGTTTCTTTAGAGGTCATTTTCAGTTATCAGTTAGTCAGTTAAGGGTGGGCAAATATTAAATTAATTGAGATTAATTTTATCTCAACCAAAATGCACCTACCCTACTTTCTTCACCTACAACATTGTTATAGCGTTTATCTGGCTAGTGAAGTAGTTTTTTCTTTCTTCCCTGTTGCCTGTTCCCTGTTGCCTGTTGCCTGTTGCCTAAAGCAAACGAATTTTGTACCTCACGCTTTTTGGGAATTGCTATATTAGTTTTTTTGTTGATAACACCAACCAAGTAAAGTACCGCCAACAACTAATTTAATTACTTCTAATAACCAGTAACCGCCGTGCATTTGATTCATGGTCACAGGAACTTCTTTAACTGACTCAAACAGATTTAGATTTATACCCAAAGCACTCATTTGAGGAGTTAAACCGTAAGTATCAATTAAAGCGATCGCCAACAATGCTATAGAAAATATAATTGCTGTTTTAGTATTTTTAATTAAATTATTTGGTGTGGCACTTAATACTAATAAACCTGTTAAACCCAAGCTTGCACAAATTAATTCAAGTCGGTTAAACAACGAAAACATTATTGAACCTGCTGCTGTAAAATCTGATGTATTCATCATGCCAGAAGCATACATACTAGGCATAATTACCACGTCTAAAATTATGCAGGCACTTAACCAGAAACCTAAAGTTAAACAAACTATTGTTTGCCAACGTTTTTGATTAGATTCCAGATTTGAAGAAATAGTTGCCATATATTTTTACCTATTTAGAGTTATATATGAATTAGTTATCTTCAGCTTAACTAAAATTCGCCTCAATTAGTATTAAGTATTTTTACAATCTGATTTTGATAAGAAATGTAAAAATAACTAAAAATTCCCAAACAAAAAATCTAAGTTATAGCACTACGCAAATAGGGCGCGGACATTTATAAATGCTAAAACTCACTCAGGGATTATTTTTGACTTTTTACTTTTGACTTTTAACTTGCGCGTAGCGCTGTAGTAATTAAGTTGGTGGGCATAAATAGACGTTTCCGTTTGTCATGCTGCGCAAAAAAACAAAGAGTCTGAAAATGAAGCCAGAAGGCAGTTTTCAACCTAATTTTCAAAGTTTTGAATTTCTCTGGTTATTTTACGGATAATTAAACCGATCTACTTAGTAATTGGCACACTTTTCAAATAACTTGATACTAATTTAATATTGGGTTGCATAGAATTAAGGTTTCAAGAATAAATAATTGACTTTAGATCGAGGTTGATAACTTATAGAAGTTGATAATTTTGTGGAGTTTCACATAAAATTGGTATTACTATTTTAGAAATAAATTTCAAAACTTGAGGCGAATTTAGGTAGATAAAGTTTTCCTAATTTGAGTATTAAAAATCTCAAATTATTTCAACTAGGGAATAGATATTAAGGAATTATTTTCACCTCAATTTTATCCCTAATACCAATTATATCAACGTTTTTTACAAATAGTAGAAGTAATAAATAAGGAATAAACAATAAGCAAGAAGGAAGGAGAAATAAATATTGAAAAAAAAGATAAAACGATAGAAATTACCATATAAAATGAACTGAATAAGCTATTTTTCAGCATATCCGATCAAGATGCAATTTTTAATGTTCAGTTATGGCAAATTTAAATTGTGAATATATAGTCATTTATTTTAAGAATAAAACACTTTTTCGGCTGAAATTCTTTACAAGGCAAGAAACCTTTTTCTCAATCTAAGCTGAAATAACTATATAGCAATTCCCAAAAAGCGTGAGGTATAGCGCTGTGTGCAGGCAACAGGTAACAGGCAACAGGCAACAGGGGGAATAAATTGCCGATAATATAAGACTTTTAGCTATTTGGCCCTTCCTGCAATTTGTAAATATACCAGCGCTCATTGCTATACAAAATTTTAGGTTTGAGGGAACAAGGAACAGGGAACAGGGAATAAAAAGGTAAGCATTCAGCTATTAGCAGTCAGCTATCAGCAATTATTCATTATTAATTGCTTCTCAGGTTTGGTCCGGAGATTTTGAAAGTAACTTTTTATTCAAACTCAATTTCAAAGGTTGCTTTTACCTTTCCCAACATTAATAGCTGAATAGCTGATAGCTAATAGCTGACAGCTGAATGCTTACATAAAAAGACAAAAAGATAACTGTACCTCACGACCTTGGGAAACCCTATATAAGCTTAAAACATCTGTATATTCCCTATTTATTTCCAGAACGGATGTTCCTTTCATCCATTATCTTAAATTATTTTCAAAATCAAAGCATATTAGCTTAAGTCTATATTTTCTCCAAATACTTAAACCAAGTAAAATACAATCCAATCGACAATAAAATAAATATTAATAATAAAATACCAAAATTATCCCACTGCTTCATCATCAACATCATTCCCATCAAAAATAAAACCAACTGCCAAGGAATAGCAATCAAAGTTGCCATAATATCTCGTTTATTTTCTGCCTGAATTTTTGCCTGAATATTAGTTGGTAATTTTTTCCTCACTACTTCCCAAAAGCCAAAAGGTCTGGTAACCCGATAAAAATTATCAATCGTTTCTAAGTTAGTTGCTGGTGTAAAAAATGTCCCCAAAATACATCCTAAAAAAGAACAAATACTCGGCACCAAAAATAAAATATATTCCTGAATTTGAGAATTATTCACCACAGGTAAAATTACCCCTTTTGTCAAAATAGCTGCAACCAAACCCGCTCCAGTACCAATGGCAAACCCATAACCATTAAATCTCCACCAATACCATCTCAATACTAAAGGAATAAACAACCCAGTTCCTAAGCCTAAAGTTAACCATCCCCAGATATCATTAATATTCGTAATATTAAAACTAAACATTAACCCTAAACCAACAATGACAATAGATGCTAAACGACCTTGATTAACTAATTGTTGATTAGAAGCTTCAGGTTTAAGATAAGCTTGATAAATATCCTTGACCCAATATGCAGCACTAGAATTAATAATAGAATCAAAAGTTGACATTGCTGCTGCAATAAAACAGGCAATTAATAAACCCTTAATACCTACCGGAATATATTCAGCAATTACAGTAGGTAAAACTAATTCAGGGTCAGAAATTACCTGATTTTTTAGACCATAATCTATTCCTAATACTGCAAAAGCTGTAACTAGAGGCCATCGAAATGATAATAAGAAAATCCAGAATAAAGAAAGTAACCCAGCCTCACGATCGCTCTTCGCGGCAAAGTAACGTTGAGCTACATAACCACCCCCACCAGCAGCACCTTCGAGAAATACTTTAAAAGTATAAAACAACATCACTCCACCAAACAAATTAAAAATACTATAATCCCCTGGCAAATCAATAGTTATTGGTGGGGTAAGACTACTCCATTCTGCTAAATTCCATGTTTGTAATTGTTCTGTACCAGGAATGGAAATTGAAAAAGTCTCTGGTAGATTTACAGTTTGAAAAGCCATAAAACAGATATATAAAACTGCCACAAAAATCAAGACTCCTTGAAAAATATCTGTCAAAACTACTCCATAAAAACCACTAATAGCAGTATAAATTAAAGCTAATAAAATGAGTAAAACTCCAGCAAATCTATCATCAATTTCCAAAAAAATTCCTAAAAATTTGCCACCTCCAACGGCAAAATAACTAATAGAAGCAATAGCAAAAATAATATTAGCAACTGCACTAATAATTCTGGCAATATTTCCTTCTCGACCCATACCAAAACGTAACTGCATCCATTCAGCAACAGTCATTACTTGAGCGCGACGATTCCACTTTCCAATAAATGTCATTAAACAGGCTAGATATAATACTATTCCACCCCTAATTTCAATAAAAAATCCCTTAGTTCCCAAGGCATAAACTAAAGCAGTTAATATCATAGTACCTGCAAGGTCAGTATTAGAAGCCATACCAGAAGCACCCAAAACCCACCAAGGCAAATTCCGATTTCCGAGAAAGTAAGATTCTATTCCTGTCGAAGCTTTTTTTTGTAGAAAAACCCCAAAAACCATAATAAATACTAAGTAAATTATTACAACTATATAATCAATTATTTCCATAAAAGTAAATCTATAAATCAATTATCATTGATAATTTTATATCAAAGATAGCATTATAGCAATTATGAGATTGTCCGATCATTATTATGAGAAAGTTGACACAATAAAATATCTGTTGATTATGTTTTTTAATTAGAGTTAGTAGGTCGTATCTTCAACATAGATTATAGTTCGGGAATAGTTTTAATTGATGCAGGTTATGGCAATAACACAACTTTTCTGAAAATACTCGAAGAAAGGAAATTAAAATATCTAGGATAAATCACAAAAAACAAAAAAGCAGTAGTTAAATAAGAAGTAAAAATTAGAATAGATAAACCTCTTCAATAATTGATAATTGATAATTGATGGAGTAGGGAGTAGGAAGTAGGGAGTAGGGGGAAATAATTGATAATTTATCTGGGATAATTGATTTTATTTTTTATTACTGGAGATGTCTAATTATTTTCTAGTTATGAAACAGATGTATAGCATAGGAAGCAGATGTTTTAAGAACACTATTGTGGAGCAACTCTTGTTTAAAACTCCAACATAACCCCAATTAATTGTAGATAATTGGCGTGAAAAAGGGTTTTCTGACGGAATGCTCGGGAAACAGCAATTCAGCAGTCAACATTGAGCTTAAATTTATACTGAAACTGAGATAAATTCCCTTTTAAATAGTCTTTACATCCAAGTTTATAGCTGAAAACTTTTAGTTCATATCTAGTTAAATTGCCAATAAGACTGAATCTAAAACCTAGCATCTACTACCTACAACTTTCTTAAAAATGAAAATATTTATGACGATAATAATCAGAATAAAATATTTAACGATCGCCTCTGTTTATACCATATTTAGTTAGAGCAAATAATCAAAAATTTTCTGATTTTCCTGTCACATTATCTCCGGTAGCATCGGTATTGTATCGCTAAAGTAAGGAAGAAGGAAGAGGGAAGAGGATGGAAAGCTATTGAGCAAGAAAAAACTTAAATTTCCTGTAAATATTCACCCTTGGGTTTACACAAACGATACCAATGGACATCATATTAAAAGAGATATTACCGTTATCTATCCAATTATTTACTTATGATTTTTACTCAAAAAATTCCTCGGATAATTTAGCCTTGATTTTATTCCTTTAATTTAGCCTTGATTTTATTCCTTCATTCCTTGGCGATCACTACAAATAAAATCAACAAATTTCATCCTTCCCAGGGAAGGCCAAAAAATCACCATTACCATCATCATAACTATTAAATACTCCCCACTAAATTCAAGAAATTCAACTATCCTTGCTGAAAAAAAAAGAGAATTAACTCCAAATATTTTTGTTCTTTTCTCTCCTGGATGGATAGAGACTTGAAATTTTAATTATTCCGTAATTTATTTCTTTATTTAGTCAAAACAAATCATCAAACATTTTATGATTTTTCTGTCAAAAAATATATTACCGTTATCTATCCAATTACTTACTTATGATTTTTACTCAAAAAATTACTCCGATAATTTAGCCTTGATTTTATTCCTCAATTCCTTGGCGATCGCTACCAGTAAAATCAACAAATTTCATCCTACCCAGGGAAGGTCAAAAAATCACCATCACAATCATCATAACTATTAAATACTCCCCAGTAAATTCAAGAAATTCAACTATCCTTGCTGAAAAAAAAAAGAGAATTCACCCCAAATATTTTTGTTCTTTTCTCTCCTGGATGGATAGAGACTTGAAATTTTAATTATTCAGTAATTTCTTTCGTCATTTAGTCAAAACAAATCATCAAACATTTTATGATTTTTCTGTCAAAACAGATATTACCGTTATCTATCCAATTACTTACTTATGATTTTTACTCAAAAAATTACTCGGATAATTTAGCCTTGATTTTATTCCTTTAATTTAGCCTTGATTTTATTCCTTCATTCTTGAGCGATCGCTACAAATAAAATGAACAAATTGCATCCTACCTAGCTAAGGCCAAAAAATCACCATTACCATCATCATAACTATTAAATACTCCCCACTAAATTCAAGAAATTCAACTACCCTTGCTGAAAAAAAAAGAGAATTCACCCCAAATATTTTTGTTCTTTATTTAGTCAAAACAAATCATCAAACATTTTATGATTTTTCTGTCAAAAAATATATTACCGTTATCTATCCAATTACTTACTTATGATTTTTACTCAAAAAATTCCTCCGATAATTTAGCCTTGATTTTATTCCTTCATTCCTTGGCGATCGCTACCAACAAAATGAACAAATTTAATCCTATCCAGGCAAGGTCAAAAAATCACCATCACCATCATCATAACTATTAAATACTCCCCACTAACTTCAATAAATTCAGCAATAAATAAATAGTAGTTAAAAATTTAAGTCCAGCAAAGTTTCCCGTAATTGATATAACACTAAAAATTAGTTACTCTTACTGATTTTCAGAATTAATACGATTCATTTCCCAAGTAGTATAAGTACCAATTGGACTCCAAAATATATAAGGTAATAATAATATTCCAGCCCAACTATTAATTTGCCAGACAGTCAAAATTACTATCAGACTTAATACAAAACCCGTTCCTCCAATAATTGTTCCTACCTTCAAATTTTGCATCCAAAACATCACAGGTGTATAGGCTATTGTCACAATTTCTAACAATAAATATAATGCCATTAATAACCAAGTTTTTTTAGTTCCTGGATCCTGTTCCCAGATAATATATGCAGACCAAGCACCACAAATAAAAATTATCGTCCAAATGATAGGAATTGCTCTTTCAAAAGTTAACCAATCAGGTCGTTGTAGATGTCTAAACCATTGGATACCTCTAGACGGCGTAAAAATACTACTACTGAATGCTATTAAGAAAGTAACCGCACCAATTATCATCCAAGATTTAATCATTTTTTTTATAGTTTATAATTCATAGCAATACAAAAAAAATTATAAGTATCTAGCTAGTTATAGTTTTTCTATTTTAACCTTCATATTTTACTAAAGTTTGGGAGTCCTAACCAAGGAAGCATTAAGCCAGAGTCTAACCTTTTATCTAATCAATTACTATTTTTAGGAATCCTAAATCATTCATAGTAATTTGATTGTTCTCAGTTCCCTCAAAGTCTACAATATTTCACAAATTGAAGAATATTGCTATCTTCAATAAGATTGCTATCTTGATCAGAATAACACTCTATTCGTAACCGCTCAATAATCCGGGGTAAATCCGTAAATGGCAAGCCTCAAATGGCGTAAAATAGTTCCTAAACTGGTAGTCCGCCCCCATTTATTGAGCGGATACCTCTATTCCTACTATTTATGAGGAGTATTAGGTTTAACAAAAGATTCAATCTAACCTCAAAAAAACCTGATGTAAAACCCATCCCAATAAAAGTAAACTAGTGCTAAACAAATTAACTAACCAAGTCGATGATTTTGTTCTAGTTCAATACTAGATTCATCCTCATTATCTTTAGGAACAAGAAAATTACCATTTTGAGGCTGTAAAACAGCTTTAATTGTTTTCAGAAAACGATTTGATGAAACTTTACCATTAAGTCTTTGACGCTCTTTTACCTTCTTAATAAGATGTCGCATTACAGATACATCTAATTCATCTATAAAATGGTCAGCTATTTTTTCTCCCATTAAATCAATTGCTTCAGAATACTGCTTTTTTAACATCTCTATGGCTGCATACTCTTCATTATTAATTTCCTCTGAAGTCTTATTTATTGCATCATAATCATTACAAACAAAATTTTCTGTTCCTTGATGTTTTTTTGCCGAATTACTTACATTTGTATAAATATTATTTTCCATCATATTTTCACCATTTTCCTGAGTAAATTTTTGTGTTGGAATTTGACGACGATCTATAAAACTTTGATAATCGATAATACTCATGCCAAGATTATAAATATGATGATGTACATGATCTATTAGATCCACTTCATCTGGATTGTAGTAACCACGATTATTGTCAATACCATGTAATTGCGCCCAACGTTTTAGAGTTATTTCATCGTCTAAATTGTATCTCTCTAACATTTGACTGGTAGTTAGCTCGCTTTGTGGTGTTACTTTAAAATCACTCATTAATTAATTCTCCTTAACATTATTTGATTCCTGTATATTATAGATTTTATATTAGCATCAAATATCGATTTCAACTATCATAGCTGGATTGCCACAAAAAAAATAAATTAGTTTGATAGCACTTTATAAATACTCTTGAAAATAATAATTAAGCTTAATTAATTTACCAGATTAATCTTAGACAAAAAGTATAGAACCTCACATCTATGACTAAGGAAGAAGTAAAAGGGAAGTAAGAAGAAGTAATAAAAAAATTTTGAATAAGGCAGAAGGCAGGAGGGAAAATTAGACCAGGATATCTTCTAAATGTCACTTCGTATCTTATAACCCCAACCAATTTTAAGAGCTGATTTATCAAGTAAATATTAAGAGGCTGAATTCCTTGCAATACAAAGGTTTTTGGAGTTATAGCCCAATAATACCTAAATCCCTGAGAGTTAAATTACATAAGGGTTTTAGCTAAGTTTACAAATCAGCTCTAAGCACCCCCCTTTCAACAATTAATAATTAATTATTAATTATTAATTATTAACAATTACCTCTCCTTGAAAAGAATAGCATTGACGCGGTAGGGAAAATTTTTTCTTCTCTTGGTCGATTGGATATGGCGAGGTTTCCTCGCCATCCCACCCTACGGGAAGCTACGCTAACGACCGCTTTTTCTCCTTTAAAGAAGAGGCTTTAAATCTTAATTATTCCGCAAGGCAAGGTATTAAACCCATGATAGAAAAGATAAAAGAAGAAAAAGCAATCGAAATAGGTTGCTTATAGGATTAGATAAGTTCTTTTTATGCCTAATTTTCAGCCTTTTTTTTGTAGGATTCTTTTTTTAAATTGATATAACATATAGATAGTGTTTATAGATGAGTTGTAGATATTAGGCTATAATTTATTCCTACTAAAAACTCTCTTGATTCACGGTCACTATTCTTCATAATCTCTCAAAAAATTAATTTTCTGTTTATAACATCTGGAAACACTTTAACATCATCTATAATTAAAAACTAAGCCTTTTACTGCAATAACTATTACTATGCCTGTATACGATTATTTTTGTTCAACTAATCAGCAAAAACTAGAAGTTTGGCACAGTATAAATGAAAATATTACTACTTGGGGCCAGTTATGTAAATTAGCTAAATGCGACCTTGGTGACACCCCAGAAGACACTCCTGTTAAACGTATGATTAGTGCCCCTAGAATAATAGTAGAAACAGGCATCAGCGATTTAAAAAGTCAAGGATTTAGTAAATTAGTAAAAAGAGACCAAGGAATCTATGAAAATATCACAGCAACAGGCGATGAAAGTCGCATAGTAAATATCAACGACCATAGTACCTATCCAAATTTTAAGCAAAAACTAGGAGACTAAATATCACAAAAAGCTTTCTAATTTTTACTCCAATAATTTTCTCCAAAAATAAAAATTATAAAATCAAAATCATGGTTTATTACATCAACAATCTACTGCTGTTATAAAAATTTTGATGGTTGCTTAATATTCATATATAGCAATTCCCAAGAACCGTGAAATACAAAATTCGCTTGTTTCAGGCAGTAATGAGTATTAATGCGGGAAACAGGGAATAACGATGCGACCCCGCGTCGGAGACAGACCACAGGGAATGCGCATCAAGACAGAAAAGAAGAAAAACAACAGTATCTCAGTAACTTGATAAGCACTATATATAGTCGAATAATGTATTAATAAGTAGAATATATTAACAAGTGTTTTTTTCTATATTAAACATCTCCAAAAATCAAAAATAAAATCAATTCTCACACAGCAATTATCAATTATTTCCCCCTACTGCCTACTGCCTACTCCCTCCTCCCTCTTTTCTGGAGATGTCTATTGATTTATGACTAATTCAAATTCTAGTCTTTTATTCCTATTAAAAAAACACAATTTCCAGCCTTATCTACAACGTTTTTTGCAACTACCAATAGTCAATATTACTATTGGTATCATCATAATTTTGTCCGTTATATTAACCATAGTAGAATTATCTATACCTGAAAAATAACCCTATCTATTAATATGTAATACATTTAGTAAAATATTCACTATATTATTTGTTATAGAATTAAGCTTCCGGTTTATAGTTGCCCCTAATAAAAAAGTTTATTTTCAAGAATACTGGTTAGATATAATAGCTATATTACCATTACTAAGAGTCTTCAGATCGATTAGAGCTTTACAACTATTACGCTTACTAAGAATACTCAGGTTACCTGGTTTTTTCAACCGTTATGCCAGCTCCTTTCTTTATATCTTACAAAGAGGAATTAAAGAATACCTAATCGTTGTTGGACTACTGCTACGAACTATTATGTTTGGTAGTGTTGCTATCCTAGTATTTGAAAGTAGTAGTAACCCAGACTTCACTTCCTTAGAAGAAAGATTTTGGTTTAGTGTTTATTCTCTATTTGCTGTCGAACCAATTCCGGCTTCACCATCCTCATTAGGAGGAAAAATAGTTGCAGTGTTTGTCATGTTTATGAATGTTACTATCTTTGCTATGTTGACTGGAAAAGTATCAGCATTTATGGTAGATAAAATCCGTAGAGAGGATGATATTGTGGACTGGGGAAGCTTTAGTAATCATACAATTATTTGTGGTTGGAATCGCAAAGCTGAGATTATAGTGAGAGAATTTAAAGCTGCTGGTTAAAGCAAAGGAATACCAATTATTGTAATAGCTGAATTTAATGATGAACCTAATTTTATTGCCCCAGATTTAAAATTTCGGATACAATTTATCAAAGACGATTTTACCAAATTTACTGCTTTAGAAAAAGCAGGTATACGTCAAGCTGAAACTTGTATTATTTTGTGTGATAAAACCCATGGTCGTAGCGATCAAGATGCAGATGCTCGGAAAATTTTAGCAGCTTTAACAGCAGAAAAATTAAATCCAAATGTTTATACCTGTGCTGAATTACTTAACCGTGAATATGGCTCTCACTTAGATATGGGTCATGTCAATGATTATATAGTTAGCCAGGAACAAAGTGGTTTTCTATTAGCTCAAGCTGCTTTGAATAGAGGGTTAATGGGTGTATTTTCAGAATTACTAACTTATGAAAGGGGAAGTCAGTTTTATCGGATAACTATTACTGCTAAATGGATAGGGAAAACTTTTTTAGACTTGTTTATTTATACATATTAAGCAAACTCATAACGCTATTTTAATAGCAGTTTCTCAGCCTCAAGGTAAGTTTTAAATTAATCCTGAACGCTATATTTTTCAGGAAAAATATAATTTAATTGTTATAGCTTCGAGAAAAATAAAATTATAAATTTGATTATTTTAAGCCATTGCTTTTAATTGTTTTTAGCATTAATAGCGGTTGGCGAAAAATAGCTAATATCATATAGCAATCCTAAATAGGTTGCGGGTAATCAAAAAGTAAATAAAAAAACTGAAACTCTTACCTGTTCCCTGTTCCCAGTTAAGTGTTCCCTAAAAAGCAGTAAGATTTTTGACACGAATAAAATAGGATTGCTATATCTCTTTAAATAGGGTTTGCTGAAAAAGTCTTATGGGTGAGGGTAGGAGGACCGAGTCAGGAGGACCGAGTCAGGAGAAATGGGAATTATAGAGGAGGTAGGAGGAAAAATAGTTCCTTGATTTTTCTGCGCAACTATGCGCCTAAAATGCTAATTTTTTGAACCTAAGCGACCTAAAAGCTGGGACTTTTTTCAACTAAAAAATGCTAATACCTTTATATGTAAATGCTTTTAGATTTAATCAGCAAACTCTAAATAACCACTTCGGAAAAATTTAGGGGGTAGGGAGCAGGGAACAATAGGAAATTTGTTTGCTCCCCATGACAAATGGAAAAAATATTCTCTCTCAAGATAAGAACATTTTTATTATGGCTAATTAATGAGACTTGATATAATAACTTAGTACAGCAATCCTGAATAGGTCAAAACCAAATAAAAAATACAGCAGATTTCATATAAGTTAAGGTACACCAATACTGAGCAAGATTCCTGCATTAAAAAAGTATTATTATTAATGTCTTTAACTGTATATATAACGCTACGCATTAAGGTTTTTGACATCAATAGAAGCTGAAACCCTTTTTATTTCCTTATTGCCTATTGCCTATTGCCTGTTGCCTTACGCGTAGCGCTATACTTGCAATTTACTGTAAATGGAAATAATTGCCATATTTTAAGAATTAATAACTTAAAACTTAACAGCTTTTTCTGGTGTAGCTAAAAACTCTCGCAAGCGAACTAAACTAAAAGTCTGACCTAAATTTAGAGGCAACATAGATATTCCTTCTAAACGAGATTGTATCCAACCATCTCCCCAATACCACTCGTGAAATCCATCAATACCTTGACTAAGTAACAACCTCAAACAATTTGACCCTACTACATCAACATAATGTTTAATTTCTACTAGGCCAACCATACTTTTAAACTCTAAACCCTGAGACAATTGTTCTGGTAGTCCAGGAGAAAAGCGTTGAGGCCACAACCATGTTTGTAACTGAGATGAACATAGTAAACTCTCTCTGATCGTAGCTTCAGTAGCTTCAATCTCAATCCGCAAATGGCTTTTTTGGAAAGTACCTAACATAATAATATAGTAATATAATATTTGAATTTATACTTGGTATCTCTTTCTCAAACAAAAATAGAAAATTACAAGCATCTAGGTTAACATTATTTCCCTATAATTAGGGATGAGTGAAGCCAAAATTTGCAGCAAATTTACTTATTTTTATAATTTATTACTAGATATTTTAGCAAAAAATTATTTCTCAAGATAATATTCATCGTAAGTTTTATAACTGAATAATACTATCTATAATATATCATTATATCTAACAACTTAGACTAACACAATAAGCATAAAACTAATACAAAAACTAGGGCATAAATTATATATAACCATTACTTACATCTATAATAAATATCTGACAAACTTAACAGGAATATTCCAACAGAGTTATGATAAAAACAATTAGAATTATTAAGAAATGTAAGGACTTCAATGGCAGATCGACTAATTAGAGCGACAGCAGCAGAAGGTGGCATTCGTGTTGTTGGTGTAATTACCACCCGCTTAACTGAAGAAGCAAGACAACGACATCAACTTTCTTGGGTGGCCTCTGCTGCTCTTGGCCGCACAATGGCTGCTGGACTATTATTAGCTTCTAGCATGAAAACTCCCGAATCAAGAGTCAACATTCGTGTCCAAGGCAATGGTCCTTTAGGAGGAGTTCTTGTGGATGCAGGACTAGATGGAACAGTACGAGGATATGTAGATCACCCTACAATTGAGCTTTCACCAAATCAAATCGGCAAATTGGACGTAGGAAAAGCTGTAGGCAATCAAGGTTTCTTGTATATAGTAAGAGATATAGGTTATGGCTACCCATACTCCAGTACAGTAGAGTTAGTATCTGGAGAAATTGGAGATGATATTGCTCATTACTTAATTATATCAGAACAAACACCATCCGCTTTAGTGCTAGGAGTATTTGTAGATACAGAGGGTATACAAGCAGCAGGAGGACTTTTGTTACAAGTTATGCCCAAAGCAGCCATAGATGAAGAATTAGTTCAAACCTTAGAATCTCGTATAGCCTCCCTCTCAGGGTTTACTCCATTGCTTCGAGCTGGCAAAACATTACCAGAAATTTTGCAACAACTTTTGGGAGACATGGACTTAAATATATTTCCCGAAAGTAAAATAGTTCGTTTTCACTGTGGTTGCTCTTTTGAAAAAGTTTTAGGAGCATTAAAAATGTTTGGTGTTGATGAACTAAAAGATATGATTGAAAAAGACAATGGTGCCCAGGCAGTCTGTGAATTTTGTGGAGAAGTATATCAAGCTAGTAAACAAGACCTGATACAACTAATTGAGGACTTACAACAACCCTTCACAGAAATTCCTGTTGGACAACTACATAAATCATCTTCATAAGTTTATTCTAAGAATTCAGAACACATAGAAATTGATCGTTGTCTTCTGAATTCATAGCTTTATAGAACCAATTTGATACCTTGGTCACAAGAATAAGGGAGGCGTAGGTTCGGCAATGAAAATCAAATGTGAGGGCTAATTTTTCTGTAAAAATTGATGCTTCAGATAATTACGAAAGATAATTACGAATAATAATTATAAATTTATAAATGTTAAATAGGATACATGTTAAATAGGTTTCATATTATTAAATATGGGTTTTCCATATTAGCGATAAAACTAAGTTTTTGTTTTCATTTTTTCAACTGAAAAACTTGTAAAACCTCCTGGTATTAATTGTTTTCTCAAACAATTAATTTTCTGTTCATATTGAGGTTGCATCTTTTCCAAAAATAGTGTATAAATATAAACCGCAGATAATTGAAGCCTAAATTTAATATTTTAGATAAAGGCTTACCCACAGGCTAAACCAACCGGAAAGTCATTAAGCATGAAATATATCTGTTGCTTGCTGTTCGGGATAAGTAGTGTATATGAATGAAAAATACAAAACAATAGACCGTATACGGACACTACGCCAGATGAAGCAAAAAAAACAAACCCAATGGCAACTACCTGAACGTAGGAAAAACCGCGAAGAAAGACTGCAGCAACTTAGATCCAATGGCAGTCAGATACAAACATACAAACATCCGGCCAAACCTTCCACTCTGCAAAAATATTCAGTTTCTCCAATAGAAAAAACTAAGCAAAAAAGCCCAAAATCTGCAAACAATACTTGGCCGATAAAATGGCTATTTTGGATAGCACTATTGGTAATAGTTCCAGCTGGGGCAGGTATAACAGCCATATCAGCCTTATTCAAATTACCTTCTCAGGCAGATTGTGAAGCAAGTTACTGGCCAACCGCATCAGCAAGCAAACGTCTTTATTGTGCTCAGATATTAGCTACTTCTCCCACAGTAGATAGTTTACTTCAAGCAATTAATTTGGTAGATGTTTTATCAAATGACCATCCAATGCGTCCAAATATTGATGTTTACATTGAACAATGGTCTGAAAAAATATTGTCCCTGGGAGATTTAGCTTTTCAAGATGGAAAATTAGAAGAAGCTATTAAAATTGCCCAAAAAGTACCTCAGAAAGTTTCAGCTTATCCAGTTGTCAAAGAACAGATTCAAAATTGGCAACAAACTTGGACTAAAGCTGAAACAACTTATAAGAAAGCTCAAGAACATCTGCGTCAGGAAGAATGGAATCAAGCTTCCATGGAAGCTTCTCGTCTACTGTCAGTACCAAATGTACATTGGGAAACGAAAAAATACCAGGAACTAATTAACGACATCAAAAGAACTCGCCAAGAAGGTGGCAAATTAAACCAAGCACGAGAGAGAGGCCAACAAGGTGGACTAGATAATCTCACCAATGCTGTCAAAAAAGCTCAAGCAATTGGGAAAAATAGCTATCTCTATCAGACCGCTCAAAAGTTGATACTAAATTTGGGCGAACAAATAGCAGATATAGCCTTAGTAGAACTAAATGAAGGAAATTGGCAAGAAGCACTCAAGATAGTTAATAAAGTTCCAGAAAATGATGTCCTAGAGGAAAAAGTAAAAGATATAGAATTATTAGCTCGTGCCCATTCTCCAGCTAATCTGGGTACAATAGTGGGACTAGAAGATGCTATTGCTCAAGCTCAAAAACTCAAAACTGAACGACCTCTTTACAGCAAAGCTCAACAGTTAATTAGTATTTGGCAACAAGAAATTGCAGATGTCAAGATTATAGAAGAAGGAAAAAAACTAGCCCAACCAGGAGGAATTAGCGATTTGAAAGCAGCGATCGCTAAATTGCAGACTGTTCCTCCTTATAACCCCCGTGGACAAGAAGCAACTACTTTGATAGGAAATTGGAGTAGACAACTACAGCAACAAGAAGACCGGCCTTATTTGGAAAAAGCAGAAAAATTAGCAAGTTTTGGCGATATTAGTTCTATACAAGCTGCCATTGATGAAGCAAGTCAAATTGGTAGGGGCAGAACTCTATATGAGGAAGCTCAACAGAAAATCCAAAGGTGGACACAAAGAGTTCAACGTTCTCAAGATCAACCAATTCTTGATAATGCAGAACGCCTAGCATCCTCAGGTAATTTAGAACAGGCAATTATTACAGCACAACAGATTCAACAAGGAAGGGTTCTATATCCCCAAGCTAACTCCAAAATACAACAGTGGCAATCTCAAAAAGAGGCAAAAGAAAGTTTAGAGAATGCTCGTCAAGCAGCAGCAGTAGGTACGGTAGATGGTTATGCTCAAGCTATCAGTTTAGCACAGAAAGTACCCACTTACAGTTCTAGGCAATTGGAAGCTTCCCAGTTGATTAATCAATGGGGTCAACAAATTTTATCGATCGCTATGGACGAAGTTAATCAAAATGTACCACTAGCTATTGAGATTGCTAGAAAAATCCCGGTAAATAGTGTTGCTTATAACTCAGCTCAGAGTCAAATTAGAATTTGGCAAACCTGGCTGAATCCAACTCCAGAATATCAGACTCCAACTCCAGAAGCTGTAGAGTATCAAACTATACCTATACCTCCAGACCAATCTCAACAATTGAGAGAAGAAAATCAAAAGACCATAACAGATGAGAGAGGTAAACCCCTAATATCTGCACCAAAGTTTATGAATAATAATTAACACGGAGGAAGTTCGAGAGCTTGGTAACGCCCTCAATTTAGGCGCGGGGGCGGAAAAACGAACGGCGGTTTCAACCCCCCTAATGAGGGTCGTTGATGTATTCCAAAATCAAGGGCGGTGCTGACTTTTCCAGTAGTATAATAAAAATAACTGTGAGTTCATAAACTAGGCAGCTTGCATAATTCAGAAGACTCTTGTCGCAACAATCGAGAAGACCTGCCTTTTAAAGCTTTGACTATTTTGTGGATTGCCACATCACAGCCATGCTCTACCAATACATGAACATGGTCTGGAGCTATTTCTAATCCTTTGATTAACCAACCTTTTTCTGTGGTCACTTCCCATCAAATTTTGCCTAACCTGGTTTTAACTTCACCCGCTAAAAGCTTTTTGCGCCCTTGAGGTATCCAGACTAAATGGACATGAGCCAAACCGACAGAATAGTTGTTATGACGATATTCTTTTGAAGGATTTTTCATATTGATTAAGTTGACATTTATCGGCATCTTGATGATCATAAAAATATGAGCAAAAAAAACAAAAAACATGGGATGTCAACAAGCTTTACTGCATCCCGTTCAAAACCTATTAGCCATATTAGAATACTTGTGTGGCGAGGCCAATAAGGTATTCAATTGTTCTGTTTATTATGGCCGACTAGTCTGGTTTAAAGAGAATAGATTTGTCACTCAAGGCGAAGTTTGTGGGCAGATGAAATGGAAGGTACATTTTAATGATATCTATGGTTCTAGTTCCCAACAAATATGCAACGGTGTTGTTGAATCTTTGAGAAGTTTTAAATAGCTACTTAAGCTGTTTGGAAAAGATGAATTAGCAAATAAACCCAAGGCTGCTAACTATTGAAAACCTGGTTTATTTACTGTTTATTATTCTAAAAAATCCCTCAAACTTACTGATCAAGAAATTAAAGTTCCATTAGGACGCAAAGTTAAAGCATGGTTTGGATTGGACGCTGTTTAGATTCCGATGTCGAGTAACTTAGACTGGGACTTAATTAAAGAGATTAGGATTTGACCTCGTCATGGTTGTTTCTATACTGAGTTTATCATTTTCTTTGTGGGTTTAATACCCCACCGTCAACGGGGGTGTTCACGCATTACTTGGGGGAGCGAATCCCCATGTAATTTTCCTCCTGTCTCCTGTCTCCTGCCTCCTGTCTCCTTCTTCAATTATGAAATTAAAACTCAACCAGTTAAACTAGATTTCCATCAAGCACTTTCCATTGACCACGGTTTAAACAATTGCTTAACCTGTGTAGAGACTCAGGGCCATAGCTTGATTATTGATGGTAAACATCTCAAGTTCAAAAATCAACGTAATCGTCAGATGGGTGATGGTGTTAACAAAACAGCAAAATTGGTTATTAATCATTGTCTTAAAACATGAAATTGGTACAGTCGTTTTTGGTTGGAATAAAGAGCAAAAATAGTCAATTGAATTGGGAACTAAAACCAATCAAAAGTTTGTACAAGTTCCTAATGCTAGATTCAAAGAAAGAATCGAGGAACTTTGTAACTTATATGGGTTGCAATTTGTAGAACAATCAGGAGTCCTATACCTGGCAATCATCGTTTTTAGGCAATGATGCTCTGCCAAAATACGGTGAAAAACCCGATCACTGGGAACCATCAGGAAAGCGTATTAGGGGAGATTTATATCAATCTGCTTTGGTTGACATCTCCAGGGGTTGAAACACCCTGGATTCTGTGGGAAATCCACCGCAAATGGGACGGGGCGTTTAAAGTGCGGAATTTACTTCCGCACGCAGCCCCTCATAAATCCGCATTTGCTTAAAGCCTGAAGGGCAGACTCCTAAACTCCTCGGCATAGACCGAAATCTAGCTGTGAGTTTACTTTTTTTTGTTAGCTTTCACGAGTGGTTTTACTCGCACTGGTTGGAGCAATCTTCTCGCTGCTTTAGCTGCCTACTTGCTTTGAGCCGTCGTAGGAAGTTAATCCCCCGTCTCCTGTCCACCGGAGTTTCACCGCAAAGTGCGGTCTGGTCATGGCGACAAACCTTGTTCTTACTTGCCATTTCTAGTATAGCAGATTTTTACTTCGCTTTATTACCCGCGTGTCGTTATTCAACCAGCCGTTAAAACGGTCTGGCTAACTTCCTCCCGACGCTTTTTAGGTTTTTTGATTAATTCCGACTGCAATGGTGCTGCAAACATTCTGACAAAAGTATCTCGAAGGCTTAAGCTCAACTTAAGTCAACTAAGTAGAGGCGCATTGACAACGTCTTTAAGAGTTCGATTTTGGGCTACTTAAGAATCTGCGTCTCTTTACAGCGCTTTTCAAATTGATGAACCACATCTTCACAAACAAAACTTTGTAGAGACGTTCCATCGAAAGTTCCTACTGTGGTCTACCCAAATGAAAACCGCTGTAGAGCGCAGAGTGTCAAGGGCCGTTGTAACCAAGATAGTATTAAAGAAATATTGGCCATTATAAAATACGACAACATATAACAGCGGTCAACGTAAATAATAGCCATAAATAACAAAGTGTAATCTAAAATATCAATAGGTAAGCCAAGTAAATATTCACTGTACTTATGAGGTTGACATATTTCCCCGCTTGCCCATAGCACAACATCGAGGGATGCTTCAACTTTCACAGGTAATCCTTGTTCATACACTAGGTGATGTCGCTCCCCTGTATTTTGATAATAATATCGGTCTCTATCTCGTACAACTTTCTCTGACTAAAGTTTGCGGGACTTCTCATTGTTTCTGTTAAAATGGTCAGTGGATTAATGTATAATTTAATTTTGAGTAAGTATTTATACTAAAAACTCAACTAGAATTGACATAAATGGAGGTTCTTACCAAGATTAAGGCCAAATTCACCGAATAAATTACAGTTAGACTAGGCAATTATTCTAGAAAGTAGGTACAGTAAACTATAAGCTAAGTTAAGATAAACCAAATATTTTTCTTTGCCCTGATAAAGCAATTTTTTGATGAGGAGATAACTAACTGATGACAAAGCTTGAAGCAATTTCTACCATAGATTCTCAAAGTGAAACTGACAAAACAATATTTGAAAGTGAAACTTACAAAGATGCCTACAGCCGAATCAATGCAATTGTGATTGAAGGAGAGCAAGAGGCATACGAAAATTATATAAGTCTGGTTGAAATGCTACCAGACCACGAAGAGGAACTCAAGAACCTCTCCAAAATGGAAAATCGTCACAAAAAAGGCTTTCAAGCTTGTGGCCGAAATCTGAAGGTGACACCAGATATGAAATTTGCCAAAAGTTTTTTTGAGCCACTACATACAAACTTCCAAGAAGCAGCAAAAACAGGTAATTTAGTTACTTGTTTGCTAATTCAATCTCTAATTATTGAATGCTTTGCGATCGCAGCCTACAATATCTATATACCAGTTGCCGACACCTTTGCTCGGAAAATTACTGAAGGTGTAGTCAAAGATGAATATACCCACCTCAACTTTGGCGAAGTATGGCTAAAAGAGCATTTTCAAGACTCCAAAGCTGAACTACAGAAAGCAAACCGCCAAAACTTACCCGTAGTATGGAAAATGTTGAACCAGGTGGAAAAAGATGCGAAGACCCTGGGAATGGAAAAAGATGCTTTGGTTGAAGACTTTATGATTGCTTATGGCGAAGCTTTGGACAATATTGGCTTTAAAACTGGAGAAATCATGCGTATGTCAGCTTATGGTCTAGCTGCCGTATAGTTAATTTCAATCAAAATGGAAATTAGGACGAGGAATGAGTAATGGCGTAGCATTTAACAAAAAACTTTTTCATAGTGAAAATATATAGTTGCCAACTGCCATATACCAATTTCTCTCTGATTTCCACACACCATCAACAATAACTAACTTACTAATAATACTTACAATTTAATGTTTGGTCTAATTGGTCATCTAACTAGCTTAGAACACGCCCAATCAGTAGCAAGGGATCTAGGGTATCCAGAATATGCAGATCAAGGTCTTGATTTCTGGTGTAGCGCTCCGCCTCAAATAGTCGATACAATTAAAGTAACAAGTATCACAGGTCAAAAAATTGAAGGCAAGTATGTAGAATCTTGTTTTCTACCGGAAATGCTAGCAGCTCGCCGAATCAAAGCAGCAACTCGCAAAATAATGAATGCTATGGCTCATGCTCAGAAGCATGGTATTGATATAACTGCTTTAGGGGGTTTCTCATCAATTATTTTTGAGAATTTTAACTTGCAAAAATTTCAGCAAATCCGCAATATTACATTAGAATTTAAACGTTTTACTACTGGTAATACTCATACAGCCTATATTCTCTGTCAGCAAGTAGAACAAGCTGCCCAAAAGTTAGGAATCGAATTGTCAAAAGCAACAGTTGCAGTATGCGGGGCAACTGGTGATATTGGTAGTGGAGTCTGTCGTTGGTTGAATACTCAAACAGAAGTGGCAGAATTATTATTGATAGCTCGCGAGCAAGAGCGGCTAAAAAATCTACAAGCGGAATTAGGACGAGGTAAAATTTTAGAATTAAATGCAGCTTTACCTCTGGCAGATGTTATAGTTTGGGTAGCTAGTATGCCCAAGGGTGTAGAAATTTATCCAAATGTTTTGAAGAAACCTTGCTTATTAATTGACGGTGGTTATCCAAAAAACATGGCGACTCAAGTTCAGCAAGAAGGAATCTATGTTCTTAATGGTGGAATAGTAGAACACTCTCTTGATATTGACTGGAAAATTATGAACATTGTCAATATGGATGTGCCTGGTCGTCAGTTGTTTGCCTGTTTTGCAGAGTCAATGCTATTGGAGTTTGAAAAGTTATATACTAATTTTTCTTGGGGACGTAATTTAATTACTGTGGAAAAAATGGAACTAATTGGTCAGTTATCTGTCAAGCATGGATTTAGCCCTCTAATGCTTTGAAGAATGCAGAAGAAATATTTAATTTATTAATTTAGGAACATTTGATTTTCTTCTAGTTCAAAAGTAAAAGAACATGGATAATTGATGTTTTGTAAACAATTAAATGAAGGGCGTTGCTAAATGAATGTATGATTTTTCTAGATTTTATTTTGAATTAAGTGTATAGTTTTCAGCAATCTATTCATATCATACCTATAATCAAAAACGCCCTTTTTTAGTTTTACTTCCTCTCTCCAATACTATAATTAATCCCGAATTAATACAACGCCAAATTTTCACTGGAGCGATCGCTACTATATTTCCGGAATTTCCTCATGGCATGGAGGATCTAACTAAAAGAACCTAGATGATTTTATTCAATGTTTGGAGTGGGAAGATATGTCTAATAATTCTACATCAAAATTTCGTCCAAGAAAACATATTATTTCTCTTGGTTGGTTTAGCTTTATAATGATTAGTAGTTTTACTGGTTTAATTAGAGATGGAAATTTTGGGAGCTTACCAATAAATTTTTTAATTGGTAGTATTCCAGTGGCTATTGGTCATAATCTTGATATTCAGAATCAGAAAAAAGAGCAGAAATTGCTTTTAGCAGAACAGGAAAAACGTAAATTAAAACTAATGGTAGATTTAGCTGTGAGTCAAACCTTGCTGGAAAGAGCGTAAAATTTATAATATAGCAGAAGAAAGAATAAAGAAGGAAGAATAAAGAATAAAGAAAGAAGAGGGAAGAGGGAGGAAAGCTATTTATTGAGCAAGAAAAAAAACTGAAATTTCCTGTAGATATTCACCCTTGGGTTTACACAAACGATTGCCCTCGGACATGATATGACTTGAGAAAGGATAGGAGTTCCTCAAAGATAGTTAGTGAAGGTTTTCCATTTCCCTTACAGCGCTTTTCAGATAGATAAACTACATCGTCATAACCAAAATCCTGTAGGGGCTTTTTGGCCATTTACTAACGTAGAGCTGCCACTTTATATGTTGCGGAGCAAAACGCCCCTACTGTGGTTTATTGAAATGAAATGAAAAGCGCTGTAATTTAAAATCTGGATTTATAGTTGAGAGGATAAAATCTTAAATTAACTACTGTACCCTTGTACCCTTACAACTATCAAAATTAATTTCAGCTTTCAATTGTTTAGAAATAATTTGTACTAATTTTAACCCTAAAGAAGAACTATTTTGCCAATCAAAACCAGGAGGAATACCAATACCATTATCTTTTATTGTAAAATAAACTTTTTCTTGTTGATATTGATATAATTCAATACATATTTCTCCAGATTTATTATTAGGGAAAGCGTGTTTAAGTGAATTAGTCACCAATTCATTAATTAACAAACCACAAGGAATTGCAGTTTCTAAATTAAGAGCGATCGCTTCTACATGAATTATAGGTTTAATTTGACTTTCTCTGTCCCCGTAAGAACAAAACAAATTATCTATCAAAGCATGAATATATTCACTACCGACTAAACCAATTAATTCATCTCCAGAAACCATAGGAATGCACAACAAAGATTGAATTGATTGTGCTGACAATATTCGTTTTTCTCTGCTTGCTTCCAGAGGTAAATTGGAGACTAATGGTATATGTACGACCTCAAATTTATTCAGCTTTTCCATTATCCATGGTAAATAATCTATAGGAAAATTCTGTTGAACTTCAATTTTAGCTTCTGTTTTTGTAGCTCTCCATTGGTGAGTATTACTAACTTGAAGTCGATCGCTACTTATTAAAAACATATAACTACGATCTGCATCTATTAATTCACAAAGCTGTTTTAATGCTATCTGGATACTATTATTAATTTCATTAGGATTTAGCTTGATAAAGCTAGTAGAGATATTCGCAACGAGTTTTTCCAATTCTAGTTGTTGCTTGAGAGTTACTTCTGCTGCTTTGCGATCGCTAATATCTTTGTGAGTGCCAATCATTCTCACTGGTTTACCTATTTCATCTCTGACTACAACTTTACCGTAAACTGCTATCCACTTTCATTCACCAGATTTAGTTTGTAACCGATAGTCAAAAGCATAGATAAATGAACTATCTTCTAAGTGCAAATTTAAAGCATCCATCACCCAAACTTTATCCTCTGGGTGAATTAGCATTTCCCAAGAATTTACATTTTGAGGAATATCATCTGGATCGTAACCCAACATTTCTAACCATCGAACACTATAATAACATTTTCGGTAAAATTTGCTAAAGCTTCCACTACTTTTGGGCGGTCTTCTGGATAGATAGTATCTAGAAAAGAGTGGGGTGATTTGTATAACTCATCACGTTGATAACCCCATATTCTTTCATAACTAGGAGAAATATAAAAAATTTGATTGTTTTGAGGATCGTTTACCCAGAAAACGCTATCGATATTTTCTGCTAGTTGACTAAATATTTCTTGACTTTCTTGTAATGCTGTTTCTATTTCTTTGCGTTCGGTAATATTTAATATTGTCCCGAAAAGTTGTATTACTTTACCTTCTTCATTAAAAATCGGTTTTCCTGTAATTGATATATATTTTTTTTAGCATCTGGGCATAAAATTCGTAGATCGAGTCGGTCGCTTTGGCTTTGATTAATGGCTAAATCAATTGCTTTTTGTATTACTGGCAAATCATCAGAATCAACTAATTTCAAATAATCTTCTATAGCTACAAAAGTCGATTTTTCCTGTATACCCAAAATTTTGTATACTTCTTCTGAGCATATTAATTGACTTGTATTCAAATCATATTCCCAACTGCCTATACCAGCGGTTTTTTCTACTTCTATTAATTTGGCTTGATTATGAAGAATACTTTCTAAACTTTCTTTTTCATCCGTAATATCTCGTACCACTGCATAGATTAAATTTTCTGTTAAAAAAGGAATACTATTCCAAGCTAACCAACGATACGAAGCATCTTTAGTCCGATAACGGTTCTGGAATTTTGTAGCTTTAGCGCCATCAGTAATTTTTTGGACTTCTGCAAGAGTAGTATCCCTATCTGCTGGATGTACAAACTCAATATAAGGTACTATTAATAGTTATTCTGTTGTATAATCTAAAACTCTTGGCCAACTTGAATTAAGCTTTTTAAAATAACCGTCAGTACCAACAATTACTAATAAGTCAAGAGAAATATCAAAAAAGCGATCGCTTTCTCTAGAATTTTTTTTCAGACTTTCATTGATTTGATTAAATGATTATACTAAATCTTCAATTTCTTTAAACCAAACTTTTTTTGAAGTCGAGGATAAATCTTCTTCATTAATAATATTATTTTGAGCTGCTTTTAATAATTTGTATATTGGTTTAGTTATCCAGTGAGAAATTGACATTGGTAAGTAGATAACCAAAGCCATTACGAATAAACATAAAAAGATAGTTATTTTAATTTTGTGATTAATTTGTGGTGCAAATTCCGATCTGGGCATAGCCACTACAATTAACCAATCATCTTGATTTTGACGTTGTGCCTATATTACCTATTGCTTCTAATTGTCCACATAGTTGAGCTAAATTATTCGCTCCTATGGTTAAGCTAAGAGATTTTAGAGCATGAGCAGCATTTCTCAATTTCTGGCATTTGTAAATCTAGTATTGCAATATCAAAAATTTCCCCAGAGCGGAGTAAATTTAAAGCTGTTTCTCCTGACTCCACTGCTGTGACATTCATTCCCCAATATTCTACTTATAGAGTGATAATTTGGCGATTAGTTGCATTATCATCAACTACAAGTACTTGCTTTTCTGTAAGTTCAGGTTGTGATTTTTTGAGCTTAGATTCAGTATTTGTGTTAGTTGCCATTGCCATCATAGTAAAGCGAAATGTAGAACCTCTATCTATTTCAGTTTCCACCCACATCTGGCCACCCATAGCCTCACTTAACCTTTTACTAATAGCTAATCCTAAACCTGTACCTTAATATAGCAATGTGCGCTGGCATATTTACACATTATTTTTTGTACACCTGTTCGCTTACTGCACTTTGAGCTGGACATTGTAAATACCTGAGCGCACATTGCTATAATTCCTGGTCATTGAAGCATCTATTTGACTAAAAGGTTTCAATAATCTTTCTAATCTATCTGTTGGAATTCCGATTCCTGTGTCTTTGACCGCAAATTCAATTTCGTATAGGTTGTCAACAGGTGTGGGATTTCTTTGGTAGTGCATCAGTAAAGTGTGGGAATGGTAATATGAACATTGTCCCTTAATAGTTGAAACGATGATGGAATGTCCTCTCTGTGGTGATCACAAAGTCCACAAGCACGGAAAAAACAGTTAATGTTGCCAACGGTACTATTGTCCCGAATGTCTACAAACTTTTCCTGCGGAATGCTGGGCAAACACGCTCTACTTTCCATACCCTACAGTATCGTCGGCAAATTGAACCAGAAAAAATGCGTATAGTTCTGCAAGCTGATGTTGAGGGTAGTAGTTTAAGAGGAATTAGCCGTACAGTAAATCTATCCTATAATACAGTAGTGAGCTTGGTGAGAGCTGCCTCTCAAAAAGGACAAATGATTCATAATCTTCATGTACGGGCATATCGAAACCTCACAAATCAGTGGAGATGAATTTTGGTATGAATGTCCAAAAAAAGCGAGTGCTAATTGGTGAGGTCTCCCCAGAATGTAAGACGCACTCAAGACACAAAAGCACTGCCAGTTGAATGAACTCAGAGCAGGTGATTGTTGGATCGGGATGACTCAAGGATCCTCAAGTGGATTGATTCTCACAGGGAGAGTTGGTAAGCATACTGACGAATTTATTGAAGAACTGATAGTTAATACAGAAGGTAAAACTAACTGTAGACAATGGCATACCCATGATTGGGGAGGATATGAACGAGCCGGTGCCTCCTGAAATTAAGCATATTATCGGAAGAGACCAGACACAGCAATTAGAGCGAACGAATGGAATTGTCAGACAACACAATGGCCGATGGCATCGCACCCCAGAATAAATTTGCTAAGGTTTGGGAGCAGACATTAATAATAGTGAGATTAGCGTTCGCGGAGCGTGGCGGAGCGCCGTATCGCCTATTTCAATTGGATTTGGATTAATACTCGTAAGGGCAATACAGCAGCACAGAGGGCAGGTTTAGCGTTGGCGTAGCAAGTGTGGCAGCTATATCGCTCCTTGGAACTGGAATGACTTAATTACTTATCCCACGCTTTGCGCTCTGCACTACCGAATTCTCTCGAATTGTTGCCCCAAGAAACTGTATTGAATTCCACAGAGTTTAATGGGCTACTAAATAGATATTTACCATTGTTAGGGTCTCTCCAACGTAAACGTATTTTAGAAGCAGCAGCAATTGCTTTTTATCATCACCAAACTGACTGGCCAGTAATACAAACTCTCATCAGTGATGATGCACCTACCTTCAAGTTACTAACCGATAATTTGGCTTTGTGTTGGGTACATGAGGGACGACATTATAAAAAGTTAACTCCCTTAGTGGGACTTACAGAACTTTTAAGCCCAAATATAGCCCAAACTCTCTTTGTAAGAGGCAAATACGTCACGGTTATTAGTTAACCAATCAAAAAAACGGAAAGACATAGCTGTACGAAAAGCGTACCATTGCATCAGTAAATTTCTTCATTTGAGGTGGGTTTTTCCAACAATCATCAAACTGTCGGCACCACTTTTCAAAGCAAGGAGGCATTGCAGCAGGGGTTGTCTCTTTGATTGCTACCAAGTTCTCCGACGTAAAATCCTTGATTTAGAAGCATTATAGTCTAATTTTGGCAGTTAAGTTGTGTAAGTCCCATTAGTTGATTATCATCAACAACTGCTAGAGCAATTTTTGGATGATTTTTGGGATTATTACCGAGTAGACCTTGCTTATAGAGATGCTCCCACACTTTCAACTGCCAAAAGACTACGCTCTGAATTTTCTCGACTTTTCGCTACTCAGAGTGGTTACCAGCAGTTGGATCAACGAAAACGATTAACTGTTACCAAAATCTCAGAGTTGCTGTTGGTGTTAGAGCATCCAGAATTGCCATTACATAATAACCCGGCGGAGTCTCTTGCTAGGACTATGGTGAGGAGACGCAATATTAGTTATGGAACTCAGACTACTGAAGGGACTGCATCTTGGGATACTTTGATGTCCCTTGTGGCTACTACTCGTAAGTTAGGATTGAGCTTTTTTGAATATGTACGCGATATAGCTGCGACTAGGCTGCGCCAACGCATTTTGAGGACAGGGAATATTCCCTCTCTGGCAACTATAGCAATGAGCGCTGGCATCTTTACATATTACATAAATATTGATAATGTAACATAAAAGTAACTGTATGAGCTGTATTTTTCATAAATTAGGCGATCGCTAAAGGTTAAAGTTTTAAGGATGCGT
>NZ_JAAHGU010000067.1:0-35448 GCF_010692685.1 Okeania sp. SIO2F5
TCAGGAGTCAGGAGTCAGGAGTCGCATGGGAATTGCTTCAATACCATTTTTTAGTTCGTAAATCATCTTTTTGGTCAAAGGGACATCTCCTGTAAAATATTTTTATCACCCTTACTATTCGTAACATTCTTTTTTCAAAATGGTATAAAGAGTCGAAAACGCTCAAAAAGTTAGTATAAAAGGTAAGAGTAGGGCAAAAAAATTTCTCCCCTACTTCTTAAAAATACTTTTTCAGCAAACCCTGTTTATCCCTTCTTTTTTCTTTCTTCTTTCTTCTTCCTTATTAGGTTATAGTTTGGCGATCGCTTTTTTTATCCGACTAATACCTTCGCGAATATTTTCAATAGAATTTGCGGGTATATAATCTTAAATATCCATCTCCAAATTTTCCATAGGCAGTTCTGGGTAATAAGGCAACTCCAATTTCAGGTAACAAATAATCTGCCAGTTTTTGACAACTTATGGATATATTATTTTCCAGCATTCATAGGTTAGTTTGAGTAACCAAAAACCAACATAACCAGTCAAACAAAGAATCAGAAGTTTAGCGATCGCTTTTTTTATCCGACTAATACCTTCGCGAATATTTTCAATAGAATTTGCGGGTATATAATCTTAAATATCCATCTCCAAATTTTCCATAGGCAGTTCTGGGTAATAAGGCAACTCCAATTTCAGGTAACAAATAATCTACCAGTTTTTGACAACTTATGGATATATTATTTTCCAGCATTCATAGGTTAGCTTGAGTAACCAAAAACCAAAATAACCAGTCAAACAAAGAATCAGATTTTCATCCCAAGAATTTCTCCGATGGCAAAATCTGAGAATGACAAAGTTTTGCTGGAATAAATATGGGTAAAATTTCTTTCATTCCTAGAGAAATTTAACAGAAAAATTTACAACTAAAAGAGGATAGCTATAGTTTAGCGATCGCTATTTTTATCTGACTAATACCTTCGCGAATATTTTCAATGGAATTTGCGGGTATATAATCTTAAATATCCATCTCCAAATTTTCCATAGGCAGTTCCTGGTAATAAGGCGACTCCTGCTTCAGCTAATAAATAATCTGCCAGTTTTTCGCAACTTATCGGCAGTTGCTTCACATTGGGAAAAGTATAAAAAGCACCTGCTGGTTTTCGACAATTAATACCTGGAATAGAATTTAAACCCTCCACAATAACATCACGTCTTTGTTTAAATTCGGCGAACATTTCCTTGACAAATTCCTGAGAATTTTTGATAGCTTCTATGCCAGCTATTTGAGTAAATGAACAAGCACAAGAATTAGAATTTAACATCAACTGATCTAATTTTTCTGCTATTGCTTTGGGAGAAACAGAATAACCTAAACGCCAACCAGTCATAGCATAAGTTTTTGAATGCCCATCTAATAAAATTGTGCGTTCTTTCATACCAGGAAAACTAATGATACTGGTAAATTTTGAATCGTAGATTAAGTGGGAGTAAATTTCGTCAGAGAGGATATAAAAATTATGTTTAACTGCTAGTTCAGCTATAGCTTCTAAATATTCGGGAGTTAATACACTTCCAGTTGGATTATGAGGAGAATTCAGAATTAGTAATTTTGTCTTCTCAGAAATAGAATTAGCTAAATTATCAATACTAAATTGAAAGTATAATTCTTCCAATAAAGGTAATGGAATAGGTTTCCCTCCCACTAAATTAATGACTGATTCATAAACAGGAAATCCAGGGTTCGGATAAATAACCTCATCTCCAGGATTTATTAATGCTAAAAGAGTGAAAAATATAACTGGTTTTGCCCCTGGCATTACTACTACTTCATCAGAATTAACTGATATATTTCGAGTTTGAGAAATATGTTCTGCTATTACTTCTTTTAACTCTAATAAACCTGCTGCTGGAGTATAAGTTGTATAACCATCATTCATAGCTTGGAAAGCAACTTCACGAATATTTTGAGGAGTCTTAAAATCAGGTTGACCTATTTCTAAATGAATAATATTTCGACCTTGAGATTCTAACTCTTTTGCCTTAGTAAAAACTTCAATTGCAGCATCGCCACCTAATCCATCCATTCTTGTTGCAAAGTTCATAGTTAAATAGATGATATTTTATAGATAATTTTACTACAGTAATTAGTTACTTTACTACGATTAGTTATATAGCAATTACCTAATGATTTATGAGGTATTTTAAAATATAGCAATTCCCACGAAGAGTGAGGTACAAAATTCGTAATTTTTAGGGAGTAAGTAGGGAGGTTGTATCCAACGGGAGTACGAAGTAGGGAGTAGTAATTCTGGTTCGTTGAGAATACCAAAGAAGAAAAAAACTCTGCCTAAGTAACTTGAGAAACCTTATATTTAAGTATTTAAGATGAATCAAAATTATTTGATATTCTAAGGGGGAGTGACTCAATGACTTATAATTAACTAATTACTGAAACAATTTAGGCGATCGCTACCTCATTAAAGTTTTTTTATAAAAGAAGTTGTACGTTAATGTTTGCTACCAAATATTGATAGGGAGATGTGGTGATTCGTGTATTTACACAATTTTTTGTATTTCATATAAATTAGGTTGATTACCTTGATAATTTAAAAGTAAAAGAATCTGCTTTAGCTAAATATTGCCAGATTTTATATAACAAATAAAAAAAATATCTTCATTTCTGGTTTTGAAGCGAGTCAGCATAGTATTTACTTTTTCTTGGGTAACAAGTTTAGGATATACTATGCCATCTACTATGCAATACCAAGAAGAATCTTGAGTTTTCATTTGAACGACCTCCATAAGTCAACTTTTAGATAGTCAAAAAAAATGCTCAATTTTATAGCTTTAAGATGAAGAAAAAACAAATGTTAGCTCTTGGTTTTCATCGACTTTCGGTAGCTATGGTAGCTAGAGGTTTATCTCCTTTATTACCAATATATGCAATATATTTAGATGCTAATTCCCAATTAGTAGGTTACTATATGTCTTTTTTGCAAATTGCTTTAATTACTGGGAATTTTTTGGGTGGTTGGTTAGGAGATAAACTGGGAAATAAAAAAATTTTGCTTATTGCTAGTACGGTAGTTAGTATTCCGGCTATCTGGTTAATAGGTCAAGTGAATAATATTTGGCAACTAGCTACTTTGACAGCTATTGTTTGGTGTTTTTATCTCGGTATTGGTATTAATCTTAATATTACCCTAGTAGGTTTATTTAGTCACCCAGAGGAAAGAGGAAAAGTATTTGGCATATTTTCTGTTGTAGCAGCTTTGGCTGGTTTATTAGCAGGTTTAACATTTGGTCCTATTGCCGATCTATGGGGTTATTCGACTATGTTTAAATTTGTTTGTTTGTTTTCCTGCTTTTTTGCTTTATCGGAATTATTTTTGGAGGATAAACCTGTCTCTAATACTTTCTTGTCAGAGAAAAGAACTGAACAGTCAACAAAAAAATGGTCGAAAGAATTTTTATTAATGCTGATAGCTACTGTTATAATGGGGTCGGTTTCTTTTGGGGGTAATTTAGGTATTTCTTTGGCTATGAACCAGCAAGGTTTTCTGTTGAGACATATTTCTTTTGTGATGGGTTTCAGTGCTAGTATTTCTTTTTTATTTTCCCCTCTCAGTGGTTGGATGAGCGATAAATTTGGTCACAAACCAATATTAATTTCTTGTTATTTAATAGGTGCATTGGGTGTTTTTTCTCTTGCCAGTGCAGTATCTCTATGGCAATTTTATTTAGCTGCTTGTGGAATATCTTTTTTGTCTTATGTTGCTTTAGGTCCTAGTTCTGCTCTAATAACAGATTTAGTTGCTCCAGATTTTTTGGGAAGAGGTATTTCTTTGTTTAGAACTGCACTCCGAGCAGGAGGAATTCTTGGCTTTACTTTTACTGGTAGTCTGATTGAAAAAATGGGAATAAGTTTAATATTTGCTTTGGAAGGATTAATTTTAATTTTTGCAGTTGGTTTGTTAATTCCTCAGCAATACTGGAGAAAAAAATTCTAGTTCCTGTTATTCTAGGGCAACCTCTACAAATCTTTGATATTAAGACAATTAATGTGCCAATATTTCTCATAAGTAGAGAGAGACAAAAAAATGGGCGTTGCTGAATATAAAGTATGATTTTACAGGACTAGGAATTAGGAGCTAGAAAGGATTCCTTTTTCCTTCACTATTTTATTGCCACTAATGTCATGTCTAACTCTTGGACAAGATTATTGTATAGAGAACTTTGTTGCAGAAGATATTCTGTATCATCAATCCGATCTTTTTCATGTTCATACCAAAGTTGACTAGGAATATAGCGAACTTCTATCAAATCAAAATTCACACCCAAATATATACCCAGTGGCGTAGTAGGATATCCTTTTTCCTGTCGCTCTTTGTTTAGTTTTTGAGAAAACATACTTAAACCATAGGGAGTAATTGGACGTACATGAGTAGGGTCATGTAGGAGGTTATCGTGGCGATGGTGGGGAACTTTGATATGCACCTTTGCCCCTGGTTTACATATTCTATATATTTCCTGAATAATTTTAAGATAGATTTCTGTCTGCTGTCCAAGATGTTCTAATACATGACTCATTTCAATTTCTGCCACGCTATTATTTTTCCACGGCCAAGGAAATGTTTCTAAATCTAATCTAATGTCAGGATCTCCAAACTTGTCTACATTGATATAACCATCTAGATGTCTCGCTCCGCAGCCTAAATTTAGGCAGAGGTCAGATTCAAATTTGCGTGGGTTCCATTGAGAACGTTGCTCTTCAATATGGGTATTTTTTCTATCTTTCTTGAGATGTCGCGGACTACTTTCAAAAGATAAAGAGGAGGGAAGCGCATCTGGTTCGTATTTTTCTCGAATAAAAGATTCTATATCTATATATGAAGGAGAAAAGATAGCTGGATTAGATACTATTGATTGGTAACTATTAATTTCAGTGGAAAATATTCTCGACTGATAACTTCTCAGTGCAGCAGAAAATAGACCAGTACCATCATCAAAAAATCGCTCAGTTGTAGCTCCGTAATTTTCGTATGGATAAAAAGCTAGGTCAGCAGGAGCTTTTGCTGCTACCCATGAAATGTAAGACCAATATTCACTAAAGGTTTCAAATTGATTAGCAGAGCGCATCATCAATAATAACCAGTTTTCGTCTGATTGAAAATAGCTTTTTAATTGGTTTTTAAATGATTTTAGATGTTCTTGCTTGAACCACATATGATGGGGAATAAATGTACCTTCATGGTCTGTAAGTGACTCAACCCCAAGTACCGAGGTAATCCATTTAGCCCATTTTGATACAATATGAGGATTACCATATTGATTGTGTTGCAGAAGTGCAAATTTGTGTTGTGTAGTTTCTTGATGACTACTTATGAGTTGCCAAGTATTAACAGGAAGTAGGTCGCTATCCCAAGCAACAAACCATTCGCTTAGGTTATCAATACCTTCATCAGCACCAAGTTTTAATAACTGCTGATAAAACCAACCAGGATTATAAAGTGATTTACCTAAATCAAGTTCTGAACAAATTGCTTCTTTTGTAAGACCATTATTTTGAAAAAAGTATTCTTCCTTGTGGGTATAAAGTGAAGTAACTTGCCATTCTTTAGCTTTTTGTTCTAGTAATTGTGCCTCACTTTCTGGAGCTATTATGTGGATAGTTCGAGGTTTGTAGTGGTGAGTAATTCCTTCTATAACAGCTTGGGTATTCCAACGCACTTTGTAAAGGGGGATAACAAAATCGAATGTTTCTTTTGACATAATTTTAGACAATTTTCTCTACATACTTCAGATAAGTTGACTTGCTGAGTTTTTCCACTCAGAATACCTTTGATTCTTAGTGAGTATTTAACCAGGAAGGATAATATTCTATTCATAAAAATTCTGTTTTGTCAAATGTTAATCGTAAGCATTTCCTGCGGACTGCTGCGCAAACAGCTATTAGCATTCAGCTTTTCCTGGATCATGCCTTCGCAAACAGCTTTTGAACGTAATAACTTACTAAGGTTAGCTAAGGATCAATTTGATTCATATTTAACTTCTTGGAGACTAATTCCTATTTCCTGGATAATGAGTTAATAATTCATAGCTTATAGCTGATAACGCGGTTCCTATGTAAGAGTCTAGCTGATGGCTAAATCTTGATTGTTAATCTATTTTTATTTGTGATTTTATTGCGAACTAAAAGAATATAGTTACAGTAAACAAAGGGGGAAAAGAGAGTAGGAAATGGGAAAAATTATGCTTATATTTTTCTAATTTGTCAAACCCACGGCGTAAGCATTCAGATATTAGTTTTAGCTTTTCCTAGGGAATGCGCTCGCATTCAGCTTTGGAACGTAATAATAATACTAATTTCATAAAATATTGCTATAGTGGCTTTGTTTTTAGGAGTCAACCCACCCCTCGCCCCTCCCCCTCCCAGGAGGGGAACTCAGAACTCAGGAGGTAAGAATTTATAATATTTATTTTTTCTGAGATTAAAACAGTTCCATGATTGACTAAAAATAATTATTAAACTATAATAAATTGTTTTTTATCAAGGGATAATTTGATTCTTTTTCCGACGTTTTCAGCAAATTTACTAACTGTTTTGTCATCATTTTACTGTAATTATCTATGCATTCATTTAGTATAACTTACTAAGGTTAGCTAACGATCAATTTCATTTATATTTCACTCTTTGGAGACTAATTTGTCCTTCCAAGATATGAGTTAATAACTCATAACTGATAGCTGATAGCTGACGACTGAATGTTTACCCCACGGCTTATTTACTTGAGGGGGGAAGCAAAGTTTCAATATTTTAAGTTTATACAAATAAAATCAATGAAAATATCCTCTATTCCACGAGTAATAAAATTTTTTATTTTAATGATATTCGTGCTAATTGTTATTATTTTTTCTTCGAGAGCAGCTTTTAAGGGAATAAATATTCAACCTAAACTGCCGGAGTTGACATCAGCTAATACATTTCAACCTGAGCGTAGTGAAAGTATATTAAATCTACCTGTAAAAATTCCTTTGACTGATATTGAGAAAGCATTGAATCTGAATATTCCTCAGACATTTGTGGGTACAGAAGCTGATCCTACAGATTTGCTCTCTAATGATAATCTTACCTACGAAATTAATCGCAAAGAATTAAGTATTGGTACTCAAAATAATCTGATAACTTTTTCAGTACCAATATTAGGAACTGCAAGAGTAAAAGGTGAAGTTAATTTACGTCTTTTTGAGATACCAGTTAGTGTGGAGACAAATATTGCAGGTACAATTTTTGGCGATCTTTTTTTAGGAATAGATAATGAATGGAATATTCAACCGAATCTAAATGTATCGACTAATTTAACTAAAGCAGAAGTACCAATAAAAAATATTGGTACTATTAGTATTCGTAGTATTCTGAAAAAACAGGTGGATAAAGCTATTAATAAAGAGAAGCCTAAATTAATCGCAGAAATTGTTAAAAAGTTAAACTTAAAAGCAGAAGTAACAAAACAATGGAATAATTTGCATTTGTCAGAAAAAATAAATCAAGACCCTTCAATTTGGATTAAAACTGAACCACAAAGTATTAGTTTCAAAGAGTTTAATTTGAGTGATGGTGCAAATGTTAAATCTGGAATTGCTATTAAGATGTTTGTCGATACTTGTATATGTAAAGAAGCTCCTGTTATTAATTTTAAACCGTTGCCTAATCTTACTATTCAAGAGCAGATAATAGATAAGTTTTTAATAAATTTACCTGTGCAAGTTTCCCTTGATGAATTGAATAATACTCTTCAATCTAAAGTTAGGGGTAAGTCTTTGTCTGTTGATGAAAATCTGAAACTCATTGTTAATGAAATTAATTTATCTGCATCAGGTGAAAAAATTCTTGTTAAGGTTGATTTTAAGACTGATAAAGACAGTTTGCTTCAGGGAGCAAAAGGAATATTATATCTTTGGGGTAAGATTTTTTATGATAAAGAGTCTAATAATCTGAAAGTGGTTGAACTGGATTATGATGTTGATACAAAAAATACTTTATTATCAACAGCAGATTCGCTTTTGAAACCTGTTTTACTTGAGCAAATTGAAGAACGTCTTTCCTTCCCTTTAGACCAAGAATTAATTCGAGCTAAAGATGAGGCTAATGAATATATCCAGAAGATAAAGTTGCCTTCTGAAATTGATGCAAATATTGAAGTTAAAACAATTGATTTTGAAAAGGTTGTTGTGACAAATAATGATATTTTTCTTGTTTTAGTAGCAGATGGAAATATGTCTGCTCTTTTAAATTTAGGGAGTAAGGAGTAGAGAGTAGGGAATAGTGGGAATTACACAAAAAAGAAGTAAAAAATAGGCTCAAATATAGACAAGTAGATGTTTTGATGTCAAAAAGGCATGAATCATTAATTAGCAAAAGTTCTAGCTATTTTTAGTTTATTGAAGTAATTCCCTTACCTAAACTGAAATTCAGGTATTTTTTCTGCCAGAAAATATCTAAGTACCAATAGGAAAGAAAAAATACTTTATTTCATTAATATGAGAACCGCTCTCAAAGTAAAAGTTTCAATATTAATTCCTGTTTCAAAAGTAATAAGTTAATACCTTATAGCTGAGAGTTTACCGCTGAATGCTTACCTCAACTTTTATTTCTATCTACGCTCTTTGATCTCTTCTACAATTCTATTTTCTCTAACAATTTCTTCTATGTCGGAGGTAAAATCATTTGTTGTTTTAATCAGATATCCCGTATCAATAAATCCTATTATGTAAGATAAAATTCCTGCTCCTGGTCGAAAGGAATAACTACTTATTTTTGTTTTCATTTCAGTTTGTCCTGTAAGCAGACTATCAGATATATCCATTTGATAATAAATATCCCCTTGATAGTTTCTTTTTAGACCTTTCATTTTTTCTCTTTTTTCCCATTCTACTTTGAGTAATATATGTAATTTATCCTTAGTAATTCCAATTTTTGCATCATCTAGTGTCCAAACTTTGTTATAAGGGGTTCTCTTTAGATCGACTCCCTCAAAGTATTTTGAGTATTTTGGATAGAGTCCCACATCTTGTTGGTTAATATTGATTTCTTTAGTTGGAATCACACTAAATAAAATGCCTTCTAATAACATTGTTATAGATATCCAACTTACTAATGCTATTTTACTAAAACTGATATTTAGCTTCTGCAAGAAATAGTTGAAAAATATTGGGGTAACTAATACAACAATTACTGTACTAATGGTTTTATATTGTTTAATTGCTACTGCACCTGTTTGAAAATAGTTAACTATTGAAGCTGTAATAAAATTAGTTAAGATACCAGCGATTATCCCTAATGTAATATTTTCTAAATATCCACGAATTTGTGTGTTCATATCTAGTTTTGATTTGATATTTAACTATTGGCATCATAACAAATTCTAGATTTTAGGAGTCAGTATTTAGGAGGGGAAATAGTTGTGCAATTTTATTTAATTTCCTTGATGATTGTTGGCTGAGTTGTTGATTTTTGTGGATATGGTAGTAAATCAAATTTGAATAAGGGTGTCGGGAATTGAGAATGGGAGTCGGAAGTAGAGTTGAAGACTGACTTACTACTCCCTGCTTATTATGACGGCTGATACATAGAAGTTACTTGACAAAAAAAACTTTATATAGTATAAAAGATATGATGGAAAAGGTGTGCTCATATATAGTCATTCTAGGCCATTGAAAAATATTGTGTTGAGGATATTTTGGTGTCTTTTCTAGTTCCTCTTGAATGAAAAAGGATAGTTTAAGGTTTTTCTGTCTTGTTATTCTCAACTTTTCTACTATTGCGGATGGGGAAATAGTCTTTTCATTCTCTGAAGCACTCAGCCTCTGAGGTTAGTTCTGAATTTTTGACTATTGCCTATGGCAAATTGAAGCTTCAGGAAATGAAAAATTCCGCCTTGGAGAGTAGTTGTGAAATTTATGACTATTGCCTATGAGAAATAGTAGTTTCATTTCCTAAAGCACTCACATCAGAGGTTGGTTGTGAAATTTATGACTATTGCGTATGGAGAGATAGTAGTTTTATTTTCTAAAGACTTCACCTCAGAAGTTGGTTGTGAAATTTATGACTATTGTGGATGGGGAAATAATCATTTCATTCTCTGAAGCACACTTCACCTCAGAGGGGAGTTGTGAATTTTTGACTATTTATTGCGTATAGAGAAATAGTAGTTTCATTTCCTGAAGCACTAAACTCAGAGGTGTGTTGTATATTTATGACTATTGTGGATGGGGAAATAATCATTTTATTCTCTGAAGCACTCAGACTCAGAGGGGAGTTGTGAATTTTTGACTATTGCCTATGGGAAATAGGAGCTTTCGGAAATGAAAAATTCCGCCTCAGAGAGTGGTTGTAAATTTCCGACTATTGCGTATAGAGAAATCATAGTTTCATTTCCTGAAGCACTCAGACTCAGAGGGGAGTTGTGAATTTTCTGACTATTGCGTATAGAGAAATAGCTAATTTCATTTTCTTAAGCACTAAAGACTCAGAGGGGAGTTGTGAAATTTCCGACTATTGCCTCTAGTAAATATGAGCTTCAGGAAATGAAAAGTTCCGCCTCAGAGGTGAGTGGTGAATTTCTGACTATTGCCTATAGAACCCCTAACCGTATCTTCATATAAATATCAAGTTTTTTTGACTAGGAGACAGCTATACTGGAGACAGGAGACAGAAGGTAAGAGAGAAAAGGTTAAGAGGGAAGATTTGGGGAGAGATAATACAAAAAATTCAACACTCCTTCAACTGAATTTTCCTCAAAATTAATGCGCGAAAAGACTTGACTACCATAATTATATAGATCTCAAATGGGTTCTATAGAGAGATAGTAATTTCATTCTCTGAAGCACTCAGACTCAGAGGGGAGTTGTGAATTTCCCACTATTGCGTATAGAGAAATAGCTGATTTTATTTCCTGAAGCACTCCAAGTCTGAGGGTTGTTCTGAATTTCCGACTATTGCGTATAGCTAATTTCATTTTCTGAAGCACTAACCAAAGGGTAAATTATCAAAACTACTTTTGACCTATATATCTATATAGATGTAGTAGTCACAAAGGAATAAAAATATCAACCTTTTTCTTAATGCGATACATAGCACTACCTATTTAAGGTTTCTGTCGGAAAAACTTAGTTAAAAATACCTTTAGCTTTTGACTTGTGACTTACGGGTAGTAGTTGAACTGGCGATCGCTTTGTTAGTGGAGAAAAAAAGATAAAAGCTAGGAGGATGTCAACTCAAATTCCCAATTTCTGTCTAATTCGACTAACAAAAATATCAACCTCTGGCAAATTCATTTTCATTACTATCAAACCAAAAATAACTAACCCCGAAAAACTTGCCAAACCAAGCTCTAATAACTGGACAAAAAATCCCTCACTTCCCAACACTAATTGACTCCCCCAAAGCGCACCCCAACAAACCAAACCAGTTGCCAAAGTTCCAGCAATTAAACCAGTAAAAGGTCTTAACCATTCTCCCCAAGGTAAACCTCCTAGTTTCCTATCTAATAACAATAGAAAAATTACCATTGAAATTAAATTTACTCCCACCGTTGCCAATACCAAACCAGGAGCACCAAAAGCATTAATTAACAAATAATCTAACAGAGCATTCAGAAAAATATTAATCACACTAATCTTAAAAGGAGTTTCTCCATCTCCCAAAGCATAAAAAACTCTGACTAAAACATCTCTTCCCAAATAAACAAACATTCCTACTGCATAAGCTGTTAAGACAGAAGCGACAAATTTTGAAGCTGATAAATCAAAAGCAAAACGTTCATAAACTACCCTCACAATCGGCAAAGCTAACATCACCATAATTGCACTTAAAGGCAACATGGTAATTCCTGTTAATACCAAAGCTTGACGAATTCGATATTTTAAATCTTGCCAATTTTCCGGTGCAGCTAATCGAGAAAATATTGGTAAAAAAGGAACTAAAATAACATTAGAAATAATTCCCAAAGGAGTCTGTACCAATAAACCAGAATAACCTAAAGAAGCAGCAGCTTGAGGAATATAAGAAGCAAAAAATAAATCTGTATAAACATTAATATGTAACATTCCCGAAGACAAAGTTGCAGGTATCATTACTTTAGTAATTTCTTGTACTCCTGGGTGTCGGAAATTAAATCTTAATCGTAATTTTCCTAAACCAGATCGCCACAATGCGGGAACCTGAATTAACCATTGTAATATAGCTCCAATAAGAGTACCCCAAGCTAAAACTAAGCCTCCCATCATGGCATATTTTGGTTCAATAATTTTTTCTCCTAATTGCAAAACTAAGATAAAAATTCCTCCTAATAAAGCCACACTAGAAAATAACGGACTAATAGAAGGTAACCAATACATATCCGCAGCATTAAGAGCACCAAAACCAATACCTATTAATCCTGCTAGTAAAGCCATTGGGGCCATAATTTGGAATTGTTGGATGGCGATCGCTCGAATTTCTAGACCTGTTGTTGTTTGGCTTAAACCTGGTGCTACCAGGTCAATTAATGAATGGGCAAAAATAATCAGACCAATTGTTACTAATAATAGGACTCCACCGACTAAAGTTGTGATGGTTTCTATTAGTGGTGCTGCTTCTGAGTTATCCCGTTTTGCCAAGACACTGACTATGGCACTATGAAATGGTCCATTAATTCCTCCTAATAGGACTAATAAAAAGCCAGGGATAACGTAAGCGTAATTATAGGCATCCACTGCTGCACCTACTCCGAAGGCGGCGGCGATCGCCTGTTGACGTACTAGGCCAAATATTTTACTGATTAATGTGGCTATTGCTACGATACCTGCTATTCCTGCTAGGGAACGAGAAGATTTTTGTGATTCTGATTTAGACACGACTACAAATAGTGATGTTGCTTCAATAAGTTTAATCACGATTCAGTATTCAGGGATAGGGAACCGGAGATTTGTTTTTTTTGCTGCTTTTTATTTAGGAGTTAATTGAATGATGAAAAAAATATAGCAAATTATCAAAATAGTTTATGAGTATTTAACTGACAATCATAAGAATTCAGCTATTAGCTATTAGCTATCATTAATAACTGATAGAAGGAAATAAAAGCAACTTTTGAAATTGAGAGAGAATTAAAAGTATCGTCATTTTAGTTGAGATTGAGACGAATGTTTCTTGCTGTTAAAGGGTTTCAGCTAAAAAACTGTTTGATTATTATTTTAAATGACTATAACTGGCAAATTAAGCTCTTTTAACTTTAGAAGGAATTATTCATTATTTGCTGATAACTAATTGTGCTTAAGCTGAATGATGAGTGATAATTTAATTGGTTTGCTGAATGATTAGTGATAATTTAATTGGTTTATGGATTATTAAAAATATTAACGCTTGGATATTGTTTGTCAATTTTTATTCTGCTTTTAAACGTTTCTTCTTAATCTTGAACCTTTATTTATTGAACCGAAAAAACTATTCGTTCCCAATCAAAATTATCTAGTGGAATTAGTCCATAAATTAATCGATAAAAGACAAAGTTTGCACGAAAAAATTATAAGTAAACTCGATGAGGTTAAAGAACTTTCCCAAGCAAACTTTACTTCAATTATCTGATGTTTTTCTAACTGAACGAACTTTCAACTTAATTTGAGAACGGGAAAAATTTAAGGTTAGTAAGGTTAGAAAGAGAAACTCAACTCTCTAAAAGTTGATTGATAAAAACAATCTGAGATTTGTTTGGAGATAGAGTTAATATAATCTCATTCCTATAATATTTCTCCAGTTATACCAGTGAAGCTAAACCTAAATTTTTACCCGGAGAAAGATTATCCTCTAATGTTCTGATTAAAATTGGTGTTGTGGGAATGATTCGTCGAGATAAACCAATTATTCAGGCAATCGATAAATTACAAGAATATATTAAGTCTTCAGAGCATAAATGCGAACTGGTAATTGGAACACCTTTTCGTCAAAAACCAAAATATTTAGATGAACTGAATGTCACTCTTTATGACACTACTAAACAAGAAAACTATATCCAAATTTTAACGGAAATAGATATTTTAGTAATTCATTATGAAAAAGACCGTTATTACTACCGAACCAGTGGAGTAATTAGTGATGCAGCTTCTTGTGGATGCTATATTATTGCTTCTGATTATCCTGTTATTAAACATCAAGTTAATTGGCCGGAAAAAATCGGTTCGACCTTTTCTAATTTTGATGAAATTTCTAATCTTATAGATGAGGGTATAATTCATATTCGAGAAAAAGGGCATGATAATCACTGGCATTGGCGAGAAGAAAGAACTGCTAAAGCTATAGCTAAAATTTTATTTCCTAATAATTATAAATTAGATACTAAGGTTGACGGAGGGAAGTTAGGTGGTACTAAAGCCAACTCTTACAGTTAATTATAGTCACAAGTAAATTAATTATACTATCATGTCCTATGTCAGCTTAATAGCACGATAAAACTCCGTTTTGCTGACGTGAAAAAAAAACTTTCTCCTGTCTTATCCTTCTTTAGCTTCTAATCTCAGGTATTTCAATTAATTTGAAAAAATATTATTTTTAAGACTAACTTGACCAATGTTTTATACCAGATATCAAAAGTCTTGCTACATCTCCTTGGGAGTAGGGAGTAGGGAGTAGGGAGTAGGGAGTAGGGTTCAAAGACATAACATATCTTAGATCAATGCCAAGAATCGTTACAAACATTACTGAACCATTATTATCGCTTAATAACTGAAGTCTTAATGAAGTATAGAATTATTTTTGGGAATTGGTATTAGTGAATAACAATTAACTCAATTCTATCTTGAAGATTGTAATCAGAAAAGGAACATATTTTTTGGGAAAAATATTGTTCCTGCATTAGCTGAATTTTCTTGAGATTAAACTTCATATCCAATTTGCTTGAGTTGATTTCCGGCAATTTGATTAAACTTATCTATTTGCTCTGAAGTTAATTCTTGTTTATATCTATTTATTCTGGAACTATTAATTGGTTTAGATAATTGAGCAAATTCTGGTCTTTTGCTGTTAGTAATTGTATTTTGAGAATATTGATTTGGATCTAATTGGCTAGGATGATAATCTTCTTCTAGAAAATTCATGGTTTGCTTAATTACTGTTTCTGGATCTAAGGTTAATTCTTCATACTTAACATCTAAAATATTTGGATTATTTCCTTGATTTAGCCTAGCATCTACACACTTTTTCCAATATTTAGCATATCTTTCAATGCTTTTTCCTTGAACTACATTTACATGATTACGAGCTGAACAATAACAATCTCGACCATCCCGATACATATTGATAAATTGTGCATTAGGAAAATATTTAGCTAAAAAATCTATTCTCAATACATGGGGTGGTGTTTTTTCAATAAATCTTGTTCCGCCAACTTTTTTTAAAGTACATTCAGCCAATCTGTCAAAATAATCTACAATATCTTGCGATTGTTTCTGAATATCTTCTATTTCTGATTTAGTAATTTCAGAAAATGGTATACTAAATAATTCTTTATACATAAATATACCTGTTTCATAACCAGGACCGGTTAAATTTGGATGTACTCCTAATATTAATTTCATGAGAGTAGTTCCAGTTCTAGGAGCGCCAAAAACAAATATATGTCTTTGATGAGATTTTGATTTAGGAAAACGCCAGATAACATTTTTAGGTAGGCGAGTAGGATTTTTTAGCAATTGACCAATTGTTTGTGTTAAAGTCATGTTAAACTTATAAAAAATCATCAAAGTCTATAATTATTATTTTACTCAAGTCTAAGAAATATTGTCAATAACCTATTGGTTTTATTTTCGAAGTAATTTGACAGTTCGATTTTAATCAACTTTTTTTCAACTAATTTAAAAGTCACATCGTTTCTTGTCAAATAATTATGAATAATCCACCCAAATTCTCCTATAATTATCCTACTCTTGAGCCTGGGATTTTGATTAAACGTTATAAAAGATTTCTGGCAGATATAGAGTTAAAATCTGGGGAAATTATTACTGCTCACTGTGCAAATACAGGCCCGATGACTGGAGTTTCTAACCCTGGTAGTCCTGTGATGGTTTCTCATAGTAATAACCCTAAACGAAAGTTGGCTTATACTTGGGAATTAATTCAAGTAACAGATAATGAACCGACTTGGGTAGGAATTAATACGGCTTTACCTAATCGAGTTATTAAGTTAGCTTTGGCAGAATACTTATTTCCTGAATTGGGAGATTATTGTGAAGTTAAACCAGAAGTTGTTTATGGAAAAGACAAAAAAAGTAGGGTAGATTTTAAGTTAATTAGCGATAGTCAAAATATTTATCTTGAGGTAAAAAATACGACTTGGGCAAATCAACGAATTGCTTTATTTCCAGATACAGTTACAGAAAGAGGGCAAAAGCATTTACGAGAATTAATTGAAGTAGTTAAAAAAGGGGAAAGAGCAGTATGTTTATTTTTTATAAATCGTGGAGATTGTTATCAGTTTTCCCCTGGAGATATTGCTGATCCTGGTTATGGTGAACTCTTGAGAGAAGCTGTTAAAGAAGGGGTAGAAATTTTGCCCTGTAGATTTGAAGTTACTCCCCAAGAAATTCGCTATTTAGGTATGGCAGAATTTCTTAATTAGGTTTTTTGTATTGATTAATTAATTTATCTTTTATTTTGCGTTTAATACCCCAGCGTCATTTTAGTTATCAGTTATAGCAATTATCATATTGGTGAGGTAAAAATTCCTTTGTTTTAGGGAGTATTCAATTAATAATTAATAATTAATTATTACCTCTCCTTGAAAATGGATAGGATTGACTAAAAGGAAAATTTTTTCTTGTTTCTCCTTTAAACCCTCTCCTTTAAACCTTAATTATTCGGTAATTCGAGAAACAGGGGATAGAAAAAAAGAAAAACAACTTTATCTCACTAATTTGAGAAACGCTATATAAATTATCAGTTATCAGTTATCAGTTGTTAACAAAAATGCTTAAAATCGTTTGGGGTTTGTAGACAGCAAGTGGCCGGTCGTTGACTATCGATAAGTAATTTTCTTTTCAGCCTTCTTCCTTCTTCCTTCTTCCCTCTTCCCTCTTCCTTCTTCCTTCTTCCTTCTTCAATTATGAACCAAAACATTTCAATGTTGATTAAAGCCTGTAATCATCTAGGCTATGAATATGAAATTCTACATGAATCTGGAAATTTAGTAGTTGTCAAAAATCAAGGTAAATCTCATGTATTTGTGAATTGGGCAACACCACTAAACTCATCATCAGTTACTCATTTATGTCGTGACAAAGAATACTTTTATCAATATTTTAAACCCCATATCAATATTCCCAAAACTAAGGGTTACTTAAATCCTAATTGTAATGAGTTATATTCTAGTTATGTGAAAGATTCTAATGTAGAAGAAATAGCAAATAATATTGAGCAAAACTTTGACTATCCTGTTGTATTGAAAAAAAACAAAGGCTCAAAGGGAAGAAATGTATTTAAGTGTAATGATAGAAGTAAAGTCATAAACTCCCTTGATACAATTTATGATTTAAGCAATTACAAATACGATTATATTGCTATTAGTCAAGAATATATTCATATTCAGAAAGAATTTAGAGCTTTGTTTCTAGAAGGTGATTTACATTGTGTATATGAGAAGAGTATTACTGGAGCAAAATTTGTCGGAAATTTAAGTAGACTACATTGGGAAGGAGCAAAAGCTAAGATTATATTGGATATAGATTTTTTAGAACAAATACAATATTTCTGTAAACCCATATTTCAAAATTGTGAATTAAAATATACGGGATTAGATATAGCTCTAGATACAAATAATAAACTCTGGTTAATTGAAGCGAACTCTGAACCAGGATTTGATTATTTAGTTAGAGACTGCGGGGAAGAATTAGCAATAGAATGGTACAGAAAAACACTACTATTAATATTCTCCCAATCACATTACTCCAAATAATAGTTTAGTAATTTTTAGCTACATTCAAAATTTAAGAGTTAATTTTTGAGATTTGCGACAAACCCTAGTTTTCCTAAATTGATACTTCCAAATTAGGCGTTGCTGAATCAAGGGATGAATCTTTTTTGAACAGGAAAATCTCATCCTTAATACTTCATACTTATTTTTTGTCCAAGCATACAATTCATCCCACAAATATGCAACGTCTCTCCTTCTATTCCTCTTTCTTCTTCTTTCTTCCCTCCTGACTCCTGACTCGGTTCTCCCCCTCCTGGGAGGGGTTAGGGATGGGTTGACTCCTAAGTAATTAAGGTTAATATCATACACGCGCTTCAGCAACGCCCCAAATTAAGATACTATTGCTTTTGCCTCCTGGAGATATTTAAGATTAACAAAGTTATGAATTATTTTCTTTTATTACCAACCCTTGCCATAGTAAAATAATATTTTAATTTAAATATTTATCCGATCGCCTAATATCAAGTAATACCAAGCATGAAAAAAGAATGTTACGAATAATAGGGGCAATTAAAAGACTTTATCGGAGATTTACCTTGGACAAAAAAGATAAATTCCGACCTAATAAATGGTATAAAAACTATTCATTATGTACGTCGCCAATCCAACACCTCCCCTACCTAACTCCTCAAAAATAACCCATTTATTTGTAGATAATATTTATCAAATTGGTATAACATTAATTAACAGCAATGTAGAGATTTTTCATACAATTCCTCTACGACCAAAAAATAGAGTCTCCACTTTCAAGGGGATAAAAAAGTAAACTTCAGTATTTCCAGCATCTGGCTTCAGTTGGTGATTTTTTTAATAGAATAGATTTGTCTGCTTACTTCTTAGCTATTGCTTTTTCTAGATTCATTACTTCCAGTTTTAATTAGACAATAATAATTTTAACTCTAAATAAGTCATATTTTTACTTTTAATAAGACTATGATAATCCAAAATAATTCACGACAATTTGATTGCTGCAGTTTTTTATATCCCCATATTATCTATTCCTTAAAAGTCTAGAATATCTCAAAACTCAAATTAAGATTGCTATTCTATACTTCAGAAAAAAACTTTTTATCGATCGACCAAACAAATGTTAATTTCATCAAAAAAACTTACTACTTTAATCATAATACTTGTACTTACACTTGCCAGTGGATGTTCTCTACTGTTAAAACCTTCTCCTAAAGTTCATATAACTCTAGGAAATCCAAGTAATGCCACAACTTATATTGAAAATACAGATAATTATTTACTAGAAAAAACTCAATATGTATTGTCATATAACCGGGATAAAGGAACAGCAAATTGGGTAAGTTGGCAACTGAATAAATCTTGGTTAGGAAATGTAGAAAGACAGGATGATTTTCGCCCTGATGATAGTTTACCTGAAGACTGGTATCAGGTCAGACCTAGTGATTATCGAAATACTGGTTATGACCGAGGACATTTAATTCCTTCCGCAGATCGTACTGCTAATGAAGAAGATAATTCAGCCACATTTTTAATGACAAATATAATTCCTCAGAGTCCAGATAATAATCGTGAAACTTGGCGGGGATTAGAACAATATTCTCGTGAACTTGTACAACAAGGAAATGAACTTTATATTATTGCTGGAGGATACAGAAAAAAAGCAACTATTGCCGAAGGTAAAGTAACTATTCCTAGTCGTACATGGAAAATTATAGTAGTGGTAAAACCTGGTTCTGGTTTGAGGGGAGTTGATAAAAATACTAGAGTAATTACAGTGGATATGCCTAATTCAAATCGGATTAGAAATGACTGGAAAGCTTACCGAGTTTCAGTGGATAAAATTGAAACTGAGACTGGTTATGATTTTCTTTCAAAAGTTCCTAAAGAAATTCAAGATGTAATTGAAAGTAGAGTTGATCGGCAGTAGATAAGTTAAAATTAATAGGTTCAAAATTGACTTGAATAAGCTAGTAGGTTGTAGGTTGTAAATTAAAAAATTTGGTAGTCCTAAATATGTAAGGATATTGATTAATGAATCCTTTCCATTGTCAGGAGGTAAGCTGTAAAATTATTACTTTACCACTACCAAAATTTTCAAGTATATATTATATAGTTTCCAGATAAGTTGTTAAACTAAAGAAGGCAACAGGGAATAAACAAAAATGGTAAAAATATTTCCCTATTCAAGTTTCAATAGAAACTGTAGCTATACCTGCATAATCTCCTGTATTTGTCTTACCAACTATATAAACATCTTTTCTCACCTCACCCACCTTATAAACCTTTAAATCACTCAAATATTGTTTCATCATACTGACAAGTTTTTGATATTTCCTTACCACTTCATATTCTTCTGCGTTATGCCAATCTTTTTCTCTAATTACCAATCTAAAAAAAACTTCAAATTCTATTACTTTAACTGTAGTCTCTAAAGAATGTTTAGTAATTTTCAAAACAATTTCATTATTTAATGAAATTCCCTCTCCAAATTCCCAAATAAAAACTTCAAAAGGATAATCAGATTCACTCATCCATAGTAAATCTTTTACCAGTTCATCTAATTGCTCAAAAATTTCTAAATTAGTTAAAGTCATTTTCATTAATTGATAATGGATAATTGATAATTGCCTCTGGTTAAAACCGTTACGGAATTGAATATAAGGAAATATTATTTCTTTTTTTTCCCTTCAAAGGGTCGGCTTTAAACCAGAATTATTTAATTATTAATTATTCGGTAATTAATACTAAAATTACTAATAAATTTATAGACTATTGAGGTGAAATATCTAATCCTCGTTTACCTCCCCAACTTTCCACAATTTTATCATCATAATCATCAGCAACTTTCAATACTGTTAAAGCCAACTCTTACAGTTAATTATGGTCACAAGTAAAATTAACCGTACTATAATTTCCCATGTCATTTCAGTTATCAGTTATCAGTAAGCTTAATAGCACGATAAAACTCCGTTTTCCTGGCGTGAAAAAAAACTTATCCTGTCTTATTCTTACTTTAGCTTCCTTTCCCTTATGCTCAATTATTCAACTTGGCGTGATAAGTAATTAAGTACAATTAATTATATATTTTATGGTCAGGTTAAATAGATAGGCAAAATGATTTTCATATTTACTGCTCAAGTATACAAGTATATTTTTTTTCCTACTTCCAAGTCCTTAATTAAAAATGTTATGGCACTACACAAATTAGGTTAGGACATTCATCTATATCCTAATCCTACAGCAACTACCTTTTAATATATTTTGATGATTAGGCGATCGCTAAAGTAACTTATTTGATTGTTTTTGTATAATGTTTAGCTTTCAAAATCACAAAAATCAACCAATTTTGAAATCAGAAGTCAAGAGTAGAATATAACTGTAACTTTTAATTTTTGATTTTTTGCTTACTTTCTAGAGTGTTTCTTACATTTTGAGGCACTCTGAAAATTACCCACTCGCCCTTGACTTGCCCGAAGCAATATTAGGTTGTCTAAAATACATTTGTAAACTAATTAAATTATCACCAGTAGAGGAAACATTTATGGCAATGACTATGGTTGAAAAAATCCTGGCCAAAGCATCAGGAAAATCTACCGTTACCCCAGGAGAAAATATTTGGATCAACGTAGACGTACTAATGACCCACGATGTCTGTGGTCCTGGTACTATTGGCATTTTCAAAAAAGAATTTGGCGAAAAAGCCCAAGTTTGGGACCGGGAAAAAATCGTTCTGATCCCAGACCACTATATTTTCACCGCCGACAAACGAGCTAACCGTAATGTAGATATCTTGCGAGACTTTGCCCAAGAACAAAACATCAAATACTTTTACGACATTATCGATCGCTCAGACTTCAAAGCTAACCCAGACTACAAAGGAGTTTGCCACGTTGCTCTCGCCCAAGAAGGGCACACCCGTCCAGGGGAAGTATTATTTGGCACAGACTCCCATACTTGTAATGCCGGTGCTTTTGGACAATTTGCCACAGGTATAGGCAATACTGATGCTGCCTTTATCTTAGGTACTGGCAAACTACTTGTAAAAGTGCCAGCAACTATGCGGTTTGTCTTGAATGGAGAAATGCCGAACTATTTATTAGCAAAAGACTTAATCTTGCAAATTATTGGAGATATTTCTGTTTCCGGCGCTACTTATAGAACAATGGAATTTGCTGGAGAGACGGTGAAACAGATGACAATGGAAGAACGAATGACCCTCTGCAATATGGTCATTGAAGCAGGTGGTAAAAATGGAGTTATCGCTGCGGATGAAACTACTTTTAAATATTTGCAAGGTCGAACAGATAAAACATTTGAGTCATTTCAGACAGATGAAAATGCGACATTTTATAGCGATCGCTTCTACGATGTGACAAAACTAGAACCTGTAGTGGCAAAACCCCATTCTCCAGATAATAAAGAACTTGCTCGTAATTGTCAGGATGTCAAAATTGACCGAGTTTATATTGGTTCTTGTACAGGTGGAAAAACTTCTGACTTTCTTCATGCAGCTAAACTTATTAAAGGTCATCAGGTGAAAGTTCCCACCTATTTAGTACCAGCAACTCAGAAAGTTTATGAGGATTTATTTAACTTAAAACATGATGGAAAAACCCTCTCAGAAATATTTTTAGATGCTGGTTGTATTGAACCTGCTGCTCCCTCTTGTGCTGCTTGTTTAGGCGGACCAAAAGATACATTTGGGCGATTAAATGAACCAGAAATTTGTGTGTCTACAACTAATCGTAATTTCCCTGGTCGAATGGGGAATAAACAGGCACAAGTTTATTTAGCTTCTCCCTATACAGCAGCAGCTTCCGCACTGACTGGATATGTGACTGACCCACGAGAAGTTATGTAGGGTTTGCGCTCATAAAGCTAAAGTTTGCGGGGGTGGGGAGTGTGGGAAGTGTGGGAGGTGTGGGGAGGGTGGGAAGACAGAGAAAGCAGGAGGAATAATTGTTAGAGTGATTTTTATGTCCCCCTCACCCCAAAATCCTAACTTTTTGAGCTTAAAAAGCTAAAAGCCTGGTAATTTTTCCATACTCAGAAAGGCTAAAAGCTTTATCTGTCAATGCTTTGATATTTAATCAGCAAGCCCTATGTAATTAATAAAAGGGTGAGCCTATTCTACAACTCACCCTAATAATACAGCAGCATATTTTATTTTTCACCTCAATTTTGAAACTAAATTCTTGCTTTTTATTGTTCTTGATTAAGAAATATTCTCCTCAGCTTCCTCCAGGAATGTAGAATAAACAAACCCTGCAGTTATTGCTCCTATTCTGGGAGCAATCCAGAATAACCATAACTGAGCAATTGGCCAACTAACACTGCCAAAAATTGCAGAAATAATAGCTGGACCTGTACTACGAGCTGGATTTACTGACAAGTTAGTAACTGGAATTCCTATTAAGTGAACTAGGGTTAATCCTAAGCCAATAGGCACAGGTGCAAAACCTCCGGGGGCACGACGATCGGTCGAACCTAATATGATGATTAAAAATATAAAAGTCAAGACAAATTCAGCAATAAAACCTGCTAGTAAAGAATATTCTCCGGGAGAATGTTCACCAAACCCATTTGAAGCTAATGCTCCAGCGCTAATATCAAAGCCTGATTTTCCTGTAGCAATGAGATATAAAGTTAATGCTCCAAATACTGCTCCAACTAATTGAGCCAGAATATAAGGTAATATATCTCCTCCAGAAAAACGTTTCCCAAAATATAAACCAAAAGTAACTGCTGGATTGAAGTGACCGCCAGAAATATGACCCACGGCATAAGCCATTGTCAAGACTGTTAAGCCAAATGCAAGAGAAACCCCAAGTAGTGCAATACCAAGAGTATTTTGAGTAGCTTCAGGAAAATTAGCTGCGAAAACTGCACTTCCACAGCCTCCAAAAACTAATACAAATGTTCCGATTGCTTCTGCTATTAGTTTTTTTGTTTGCATTATTTTCAAAAAAAATTATAACTTCAGAATTAACCATAATTATATCTTTAATTTTTATAATTTATTCCATATATTAGTATTTTTTAATATATTACTTTTTTGTAGGTATTTATAAATTTTACTGTTACTAGACAAGGTTTCCCAATCCTTTTGTTAAAGCTTCCTCTTTTATACCATTAATGTTTTTATCGTGTAAATTCGCATAAACAATATATTTTTAATAAGGATTGACAGCGATTTTCAAGTTAATAAAGTACAAAAAAATTAAGTAAATAGGCAATATAAAACAAGGAATAAAAGATAATTTAAAGAGGAATTTTTTAATTAAGTAAGTAGGAGATTTTACAAATGATTTAGGATTGCTATATCTCCATTAATTACCAAAATAAATCACCATTGACGAAAAGGATTTTTCGATAAATTAGAATTAGTATATCTCTTATCGTGAGATACTTCTTCTCCTATCCAATCTGGCAATTCAACTTCTTGATTTTCATTATAAAGTTCCACTTCAGCCACAATTAAACCTTGATTATCTCCAGCAAACTCATCAACTTCCCAAATAAAATTACCATGAGAAACCTTATATCTAACCTTTTCAATTAAGGGCGAACTACACAAAGTATTCAACATCTCTTGAGCATCTTCAACTGGAATAGAATACTCATATTCTGACCGTGAATTACCCACAGAAGGTCCTTTAATAGTTAAATAGCCTTGGTCTCCCGCAATTCTTGCCCTTAATGTTATGCCATCTTCTGTAGACATATAACCTTGACGATAAACTTTTCCAACAGCTTGATTACGCCACCCGTTGCCTTTAACTAAAAACTTACGTTCTATTTCTATTGCCATTTTAATATTTAAGAACTTTTGAGAATTAATACAATGATTATTATCATAATGGGAGTGTCTGGTTCTGGTAAATCTACTATTGGAGAATTATTAGCAAAATCTCTAGATTATGAATTTTATGATGCCGATTCTTTTCACTCCCAAGCTAATATTGAAAAAATGAGTAGTGGTAATCCTTTAAATGATGCAGACCGAATTCCTTGGTTAGTAGAAATGAGAAATGCAATTGAGCAATGGTTAGAGAATAATAAAAATATTATATTAGCCTGTTCTGCTCTGAAAAAAGCTTATCGTCATCTACTTATAAAAGACTCACAAAATATTAAACTTGTCTACTTAAAAGGGTCTTTTGATTTGTTAGCCCAAAGACTAAAGGAACGAGAAAATCATTTTATGAAAGTTGAAATGTTAAGAAGTCAATTTGACGATTTGGAAGAACCAGAAGAAGCAATAATAATAAATATAGATGCTGTAAAATATCCCGAATATATTATCAATTCTATTAAGAATAGTTTGTAGAAATTTTGATTTATATTAGGTAGTGAAGTCGGGGAAAGGCAGGGGGTAGAGGATAGGAAATTCAGGGATATAGAAAACTATCTAAAAAAAAGTATTTGGAGAGCAAAATTGTTTGAATATTTGCGTAATCATTCTACCTTCAAATATTTGTTTTTTTTCTCCCTGATGGAAAAAGCTTTAAAGTCTTTTTGCAACTTATTTATCCCAAGCTCAAAAAGCTAATAGCTAGTTAACTTGTCTATCTCTATCTACAGTGAACCCCGATCAAGATATTATTCTATGCAACTTAGAAATAAATTTGATAAAATTACTGCCTTGAATAGTTGAGTAAAAGTAGTAATATTATCTTTTCTTTCACAGATTTAATACCTTACCGTCAACAGGAGTCCTTAAAATTGTTTGGGGTTTTAATCCCCATGCAATTTTTCCTTCTGCCTTCTGCCTTCTGCCTTCTTCCTTCTTCAATCACCTAAAACCTAACACTTTTCCTTTACTTCAAAAAACGACTTGCCATTCCCATCATATCTGAAATATCAACATCCCCATCTCCATCAGCATCCAAAAAGCTATTTAAAATATTATTAGATCCCTGATTAGGATTTTGAGTGTCATTACCAGTCTTCAATAAATTCAGAATTAGTGGTACTAAAGTAGGCAATAAATTCTGGATTTGTGAGAGGTCAAAACCTGTTTTTTCAGATATACTCTGAACAATTCCAGTAATTTGATTAGCTGAAAATAGAGATTCAACAGCTTGGGGATTAGGATCTGTACCTGCAAACTGATTGATAATTGCTTGAACTGCTCCATTACCAGACTCTTCTCGCTTCTGCTGTAAAGCTGAACGTACATAACCACCCAACATTGACATAGCAACTTGAGTTGCACCAGAATCTCCTCCGAGATTGCCGCTTAGTTGCTGCACTGTACCAAGAATACTGCTCAATTGACTCGTACTAGCTTCTTGATTAGGGTTATTAATAGCACCAACAATTTGATCGAAAAGTCCCATTATTTTTAAACTGTAATAATTTTTGACAACGAGCTTCAGAAAGGCCAATAACCTCTACTGAAGTCGTCTTTAATTATCTATCTTTGTTACCCAAATAGCTACTGAAAAATGCCTCAACTTCATCTACAGTAGGTTGAGCAGACATTGCTCCTTTTTTAGTAGCGCTTAAAGCACCCACCGCACTAGCATAAGTAACAATCTTTTTTGCTACCTCTGGTTCCTGTAGTTGACGAATACCATATTGGCGCAACTGATGTACAAAACCTGCGACAAAGCTATCACCAGCACCAGTAGTATCCACCACATCTATTGAAAAAGCTGGTACTTTCCCTTCATTTTCTGACAAGTAATAAGCACAACCTAGATCGCCAGCAGTTATTAATGTCCCTTCTACTGAATTTAATTGGTAAGTAATTGCAGCAGGTTCGGTAGATTCAAATAACCACTTAGCTTCTTCTATAGAGAGTTTGACAAAATCCACTCTTTTTAGTAGAGAATATATAAGCTCTTTAGCTTCATCTGGATTCGGCCAAAATGAAGGACGCCAGTTGACATCTACCATGATTTTAAGATGGTATTGGTCAGCCAATTCAAGAGCTTGGTAAATTGCTTGTCTAGTTTCAGGATAAGCTAGTCCAAGGGTTCCTAATATTAAAAAATCACCATTTAAAAATAAAGATTCTGGCAAAAGTTCAGCTTGTAAATGGGTATCAGCAAATTCTGTTGTCTGGCGATCGCCAAAACCAACAAATTCACGTTCCCCTGTTGTAGAGTGTAATACATAGACCTTTCGTGTTGGTGCGTCAGAATTTTGCTGGATACCAGTAGTGTCTACTCCCACTTCTTGCAAAAATTTTACCAGTGTTTTGCCTTCTGTATCTTGACCTATTGCACTAATTAAAGCAGTAGGAGTCCCTAGTTTGACTAAACCACAAGCAACATTGGCCAGGGCACCACCAGGGTAGATTGTCCAAGATTGAACTTGATTTAGAGGTATTCCGGGTCTGTCGGCCAAACAATCAAATAAAATTTCACCGAGACAGAGAACATGAAGATGGGTCATATTGATTAGAGTATCTCAAGTTATATATAGGTAGGGAAATTCGGAATATTTTAGTGTTGATTAAAATCTAAGGTATATTTAAAATCAATAATTTTTTTTTGAAAAAACATAATTAACTAATTTTATCCTCCCTCAGCTTTTTCATACTTTTCCCACTTAATAGATTGTCATTAAGGTGAATTTTGTCAAGATGTCTCTAAAATTATAATTAGGCAGATATACATATATAGACAAAAGTTATGACTGGTTGCGAGTCTCAAACCAAAATATCCCTTTCAGAAAGGGAACTTCAAGTTGTGGAGCTAGTGGCAGATGGGTTGACTAATGAAAAAATCGCCGAGAAGCTAGAAATTAGTAAGCGAACGGTAGATAATCATATCAGTAATATTCTGAGTAAGACTTCAACCCATAATCGAGTAGAACTGGTTCGTTGGGCTTTGCAGTGGGGCAAAGTATGTTTAGATAGTATCAACTGTTGTAATTTACCAGATACAACGGAACAATTGGTAAATCATAGCTTAGAGGGCGATATATTGGGAAGGTAAATATCAAGATGCAGACTGCGAAACAAAAACAACAACGTTATCAAATTAGCTGTCAAGGACTACCACTAGCAGTATATCGAGAAGTAGCAGCTCATTTGCGTCAAGTCGGCAAAGTAGAAGTGGACTTATTTTTTCTTCCTGTCTCAGAACCATTTGACTATGAAAAAAGCCAAATAGGAAGTCTGTGCTTAGAGTATACAGAAGATGCTGAAGATGCTGTCCGTCAAAAAGTAGACCAAATATTGGCCTATTATCAATCTAAATTCGGGCCTTGGGAAGCCAATCAAATTGCAGGTAATGGTGAGGGAGATTAGTCATTGCTCAAATATCAAATATTAGGGACTAATGACTGTCCCCTCTCTCAATTTTTTTAGTAATTATTGTTCTAATATCTGGCATTAAAGTTACTCTATGAAGATCAAACAAAAGTCTTAATTTTTACTAATAAACTCTATTTTCAACAATAACAAAAAGAGCTATAGCAATTTCCAAGAAGCGTGAGGTACAAAATTCCTGTGTTTTAGGGAGTAGGGAGTAGGGAGTAGGGAGTAGGGAATAGAAAAACAACTGTATCTCAGTAACTTGAGAAACACTATATGTCAGTATGTCAGTATGTAGTGATTATTTGTAGTAAATTAGTTATTATGTCTAAATCATAAATTACCTAATTTTATTATTTTTGGCTCTAGTAAATCAGGCTCTACTTCGCTTTGTAACTATCTTGTTCAGCATCCAGATATTTTTATTAGTAAAAAGAAAGAACCTAATTTTTTCTTGTATGATGAAGGTAGCATTATAACTAATCAAAAAGGAAAGATTACAGTTTATACTATAGATTGGTACAAGTATTGGTTTAGAAAACCACAAGAGAAAGCTATTGGATAAGCTTCTGTATCTTACATAGCTAATGAACAAGCTCCTATTAGTAATTAAATCAAGATTACCTGATGTTAAATTAATTGCTTTATTACGCGATCCTGTATCTCGTGTCTATTCTGATTATTTATTTAATCAAAGAAACAATAAACACGAAGGTGAAAAATCTTTGTTAAAAGCAATAGAAGCTGACCAAAAGCAAGGAGATCCCGAGCAATATTTTGAAAAAGGGTTGTACTACTATTACCTAAAAAAATATTTTGATATATTTGACCGTCAAAATATTAAACTTTTCTTATTTGAAGATTTTACCTCAGATCCTCTAAAGGTTGTCAAGGATATATTTACATTTTTAAATGTAGACAGTAGCTTTGTACCTCAAAGATGCTTCTTCAGGAATCCCAAAAAATAAGACTATTTATAATTTTATTTATAAAGATAATTTCCTTAGAAAAGCTTTACGTCCAATTATGAGAACTTTATTTCCTAACCGTAAAAAAAAGAAGAGCATTGTGGACGAATCTAATAAGTCGAAATTTATCTCGGCCTCCTCTACCCTCAGAAATGAGAAAAGTCATATTCGAGATGTATAAACCTGATATCATAAAATTACAAAAACTAATAGACCGAGATTTGTCAAAATGGTTGTCTTAATTTAAGCAATTGTAAGTAATACTTTTACCAATTATTCGTTAAGTAGAACATAGTAATTTTTGGGCACTATGTATCAAATTGTAAATTAGCTCAAAAGTTTATATTAATTGCTTTTAGTAGTTTTTTGATTAAAAATGCAACGTCTTTTTTTTGCCTGCTCTATTTATCTATTAGTAATTATTGAATACTATATTGCTCCTACACTAGCTTTATTTAGAATTGACTGATATCGAGAGATAAGCAGAATTATTATAATTCTCAATTAATTAACTATTGAAACATCAGAGATGTTACTATGCCACCAATACCATCTTATTTAATCCCTCTAGTAATTGTTTTAGTAATTGTTCCATCTGTAGTTGCTATCTTATTAAGAATTGTACTTCATTTTGACTTAGTAAATCAAGGAAATAAAGTTAGAAGACTAATTAATCAGCAGTCAGTAAATAAGCCAAGATTTATCGAATATTTAGAGGGCAGATTTACAGATGCAAGTAGTAAACTAGAGCAAGTTAATACAGGAGCATTAATAGACCAAGTTTATAGTAGACAAAGATTATTTGGATTAATATCTTATGAACAAATAGAATATTTATGTCGAATTTTACCTAATCTACTCGTGTCTTTTGGATTATTAGGTACTTTTATCGGCATTACTATTAATTTAACTTCTGTAAGCGAAACAATTAGCAATACTAATGCTACTGATGTTAGTAGTTTGCTCCGGGAATTACAAGTACCATTACAAGGCATGGGAATTGCCTTTACTAGCAGCTTAGTAGGAACCTTATTTAGTGTAGTAGTTACATCAGTTAATTTCATTTTTAATACTAGCCTTGCCAAAACTAGATTAATCAGTTTACTAGAAGACTATTTAGATAATATTTACTTACAAACAATAGAAGGTCAAACTCAGCTTGATAAAGTAGTAAAAGCTGTTGCTTATTCTTTTGAAGGATTTTTAACCAGATTTGGTCAAACAGTCAGAGTAGGAGTAGAGTCAGCTCTGCAAGATAAAATTCAAGAAATTCATAATGCTAATACTACTACCAGTAAATTAGCAGAACAGACTTTTGTGCGATTAGGAGAAGCTGCTGCTACAGTGGCAAAAAGTTCTAAAGATTTTCAGATAGCAGGGGATAGATTTCTAGAAATAGCACAGATATTTGAACATAGTCAATTTCCGCAAAAGTTAGCTAATTCAACAGCACAATTAGCCAATATTCAAAGTAATTTTTCTCAATCAACTTCGACTCTAGCTACTGCTGTTCAAGCAATAGAAATAGTAGTAATTGAACTACAGGGATATAGTAAGAGACTAGCCAAATTTGGAGAACAGATTACCAGTAATAATCAAACTTCATTAAGACTATTAGAATCTCATCAAAGTAATCAGAAATCTTTAGCTGAGATGATTAGACAATTACAAGAAGCATCACAAGGTTTTCAATTAGCAGTGGGAACTCTGGATAGTTTACAAAGAAGAGTAGTATCTAAAGCAGATAATTTAGATGAAGTACAAATTCAACTAAAAACTTTAGCAAATGCCTTGAATAATTCTACAGATGGTATTAGTCAGAGCATTAAATCTTTAGGAGACCAAATAGGGAAAGGTATGAGTAATCAAGCTAATCTGAATAATTCCCATTTAAGCGTCATCGCCACAAATTTACAGGAATATATCAATCAAATGCAAGAAACTAAAAATGAAATTTATCGGTTGACACATACTATCGATAAATTAGCAAATAAATAGGTGTGACAGCTCGCTGCTTCAAACCTTCTCTTGGCAAGCTCAAGACTTTTAAGTACCCCTTTTTTTTACCGAATAATTAAGGTTTAAAGCCTCTCCTTTAAAGGAGAAACAAGAAAAAAATTTTCCTTTTATTCAATCCTCTTCCTTTTAGGGAGAGGTAATTATCAATTATCCATTATCAATTATCAATTATTGAAATAAGTTATCTACAAATAGAACTATTGCCAAAGTAAAAAATAAATCTTTTTTTATCCCTTGTTTATTAAGCATCTCTATAGATTAGACATCTCCAGAAAAGAGGCAACAGGCAATAGCTCATCTGGCAACAGGGAGAAATAATTGATAATTGGTGGTGGTGCATATAATAGTAAAGGAAGTGTGGGGAGATGGGGACTCACCCCTCGCCCCTCCCCCTCCCAGGAGGGGAATTTGGGGAGATGGGGGGAGTGTGGGAGTGTGGGAAAAATTAAAAAATATATATCCTCACCAAAACCCATGCAGGACTACCTGATAATTTATGGATAAGAATTGATTTGATTTTTGATTTTTACCAGATGTCTATTTATGTTTTCTGCTATGTTTTCCCTGTTCTCTGTTCCCTGCTCCCTCACAGGAGTGTGCATTCCCTCTCTTTGTCGATGGTCGGACAGCGAGGAGACCCACCCTTGACAGAGTCGCTGCCTCTTTCCTCCGGAAGAGGAGCTTTCCTATGGTCATGCTGCGCAAACGCTAACACTTTATATGTTGCGGAGCAAAACGCCATCCCTCGACCGCTTGCAACTGTAGTCGTCGCGGGGTCGCACTGCTGTTCCCTGCTCCCGACTTTTGCCAGGAGTCTAATATATTTAATAATTTGATTATTAATAGGAATTAAAATAATTATGCGTCATCGTTCACGACTTGTTGAAGATAATCGCGACCTAGAAATTTGGCCGGCATTTACAGACTTAATGTCTAACTCTTTTATGATATTAAGTTTATTATTGCTATTAGCTATTATTAAATCTCTGTTTATAGAGTCAATTTCTGATGCCAACGAAAATCGCGCCCTACAACTGCAACAAGAAATTACTAATTTACAAAATCAAATTCAACAAAAGACTGGTGAAGTAACAGGATTACAAGGACAAATTGGTAACTTACAAAATCAAGTAACAAAATTACAAGGATTAGTAACTACCTCTGAAAATGAACTAGAGCAAAAGTCAAATAGAGTCACACAACTAGAAACAGAAATTGAAAAATTGAAGTCTCCACCTGTGATAGTAATTAGAGATTCTAAGTCTCGAAGATTTGAATCAGGAAGTGCGGAAATATCGGGAGATTTAAAAAGTTTTATTGAGGGAGATTTAATCAAACAAATAGAGGATTTTGCTAAGGAATATAAAGGTTATGTTGTTGAAGTAATAGGTCATACTGATGGTCAAGTAAATCAGAGAAGTGGAAGTAATTTAGATACTCAGTTAGAACAAGTTGCTAAGGGTAATGAATCTGTTAATAGTTTAGTACCAGGTTCAAATGCAGATTTAGGTTTGATGCGTGCTTTATCTGTTGTACAAGAACTTCAAAAAAACCCTCGTTTGAAAGAATTGGGGTTAAAATTTCGAGCTTATTCTGCAGCACAATTATATAACCCTGGGGGAGATTTTGCGGGGGCAAATCGTAATCCAAATCAGAGCAGACGTCGGATAGAAGTTCGGTTTACTCCTAGTGCGGTTGAGAGGTAGGTTAAAGTTGAAAGCAAGATTTTTAGCACAGATGTAATTGTAGATTTATGAACACGGAACCAAAACCGATGTATGAATGGAGGGACATCAACTGGCGAAAATTGGATAAGTTTACCGAATATAGTGGCATTAATCCTAAGGACTCGTGCAAAAATAACCTGAACAGTTTTTTTGATAGAAGCTATATTTCACAATTTATCCCAGATAAAATTTGTACAACTTATTTTTACATGGCTCCTAAGTTTGAAATTAAAATATACAATTGAGAATAATATAAATACTGCTAAAATTATTATGGCAAAATTTTGTTTGCAAGCTCCCTTTAAACCTACTGGTGACCAACCTGGAGCGATCGCTCAATTAACTGCTAATATTCAAACCGGACAGAATTTTCAAACATTACTAGGAGCTACTGGTACTGGTAAAACTTTTTCTATAGCTTCTGTGATAGAAAATGTTGGCAGACCGACATTAGTATTGGCTCATAATAAAACATTAGCTGCTCAATTATGTAATGAGTTAAGGGATTTTTTCCCTGATAATTCTGTGGAGTATTTTGTTAGTTATTACGATTATTATCAACCGGAAGCTTATATTCCAGTGACGGATACATATATAGAAAAAACTGCTTCGATTAATGATGAAATTGATATGTTGCGTCACTCGGCAACTCGGTCACTTTTTGAACGGCGAGATGTAATTGTTGTGGCTTCTATTAGTTGTATTTATGGTTTAGGAATGCCTGCTGAATATTTAAAAGCTGCGATTAAGTTACAAGTGGGAGAAGAAATTAATCAACGACAAATTTTAAGAGATTTAGCGACAGTTCAATATACTAGAAATGATTTAGATTTAGGTCGAGGAAAATTTCGAGTTAAGGGCGATGTTTTGGAAATCGGACCTGCTTATGAGGATAGAATTATTCGGGTAGAATTTTTTGGGGATGAAATAGATGCTATTCGTTATATTGACCCTGTAACTGGAAAAATCCTCCAAAGTTTAGAGTCTTTAAATGTATATCCGGCGCGTCACTTTGTTACTCCTGAAGAAAGATTAGAAGCAGCTTGTAATGATATAGAAGTAGAATTAGAAGAGCAATTAGAGGAATTAGAAAAAGCAGGAAAGTTGTTAGAAGCTCAACGTTTGGAACAACGTTGTAGATACGATATAGAAATGTTGCAGGAGGTAGGATATTGTAATGGAGTGGAAAATTATTCTCGGCATTTAGCAGGTAGAAAAGCGGGGGAACCGCCGGAATGTTTGATTGATTATTTTCCGAAAGATTGGTTGTTAATTATTGATGAATCTCATGTGACTGTTCCGCAAATTCGGGGAATGTATAATGGCGACCAAGCTAGGAAAAGGGTTTTAATTGAACATGGATTTCGTTTACCTAGTGCTGCGGATAATCGACCTTTAAAATCTGAGGAATTTTGGCAAAAGGTTAATCAATGTATTTTGGTTTCTGCTACTCCTGGAAATTGGGAAATAGAAAAATCTGACGATAGAATTGTTGAGCAAATTATTCGTCCGACTGGTGTTGTTGACCCGGAAATTTTTGTCCGTCCGACTGAGGGTCAGGTTGACGATTTATTGGGTGAAATTAGGGAAAGGGTTAAGTTGGAAGAGAGGGTTTTAATTACTACTTTAACTAAGCGGATGGCTGAAGATTTGACTGAATATTTGCAGGAGCAAAATGTGAAGGTTCGTTATTTGCACTCGGAGATTAATTCTATTCAGAGAATTGAGATTTTGCAGGGGTTGCGAGAGGGAGAGTTTGATGTATTAATTGGGGTGAATTTATTACGGGAAGGTTTGGATTTGCCAGAGGTTTCTTTGGTAGCTATTTTAGATGCGGATAAGGAGGGATTTTTACGAGCGGAACGTTCATTAATTCAGACTATTGGTAGGGCGGCGCGTCATGTCCGGGGTCAGGCTATTTTATATGCGGATAATTTGACGGATAGTATGATTAAAGCTATAGATGAAACGGAGAGAAGGCGAGGAATTCAGTTGGCATATAATAGGATGAATAATATTACACCGAAGCCTATTGTAAAAAAACAAAGTAATGCAATTTTGGCGTTTTTGGATGTGTCACGCCGTTTAAATTCTCAACAGTTGGAAGAGGTGTATGAACAGGTGGATGAGTTATCTTTAGAGGAGCTACCAGAGTGGATTAAAAAGTTAGAAACTCAGATGAAAGAAGCAGCAAAAAAATTAGAATTTGAAGATGCAGCTAAATTGCGTGATCGGATTAAGCATTTGCGGGATAAATTAGTGGGTAATTCTTGAAAATTATTAAAAAAGGAAGAAGGAAGAAGTAGTTGTCCAGTAGGGTGTGTTAGCGTTTGCGCAGCATTCCGCAGGAAAGCGTAACGCACCATTTTTTAGGGAAGCATAACTCATATCATGTCCGGTAGCATCGTTTGTGTATAATTGAAGAGGAGAAAAATAATTCCCAGGAGCGATCGCCATTATGCCAAGACGCTTAAGTATCCAAGAACACCTAAGTATAGATGAACTAGAAAGAA
>NZ_JAAHGU010000068.1:0-34886 GCF_010692685.1 Okeania sp. SIO2F5
GTGGAGCGACTGTAAGACCTGAAGGGAGTAAATCCCCGAAGGCGGGTGCATTGAAGCAGAAAGCCCCCATCAGTGATGTTGGAGAATCCCGCGCTGTCTCGTAGAGCAGCGTCGGGAGGATGTCAATTAGATCAAGTCCTATTGATTTTGGTAGTAAGTATTTGTACAGTTTCGCTTACCGAAAAATTGTGGTCTAAAGCTTCCCCTTTTCAGAGGATAAAAAGCGGTCGATCTTCGGAGCTTCCCGTAGGGTGGGATGGCGAGGTCTGGGAGCCATATCCATCAGACCAAGAGAAAAGAAGATTCCATATTTTCAAGCCTCCTTATTACAGAAGGTGCTGATAACTGATAACTGATAACTGAAATGACTACATTCGCCGACATAATATCCACCTCAACTCTACAGGTGGTCTACCATTAGCTAGAGGAAATATATCTCTACCAGTCGCCCAACTTTCAAACCAACTTGTAGGAGGCCAAGCTGTTTGAGGCAGATGTTGACGTTCATATTCTATAACTAACTCATTAGAAACGATCGCTAAAGGTAAACTCTGCATCGCTGTGGCAAACTCCTTAGCAGTGAACAAACTCGACCAAGATAACTGTGCCATCTCTCGGACTAACTCATCCGGTACATACCCATCTACGGTTAAAAATATATTGAACAGAAGCATACCACCAGGACAAATAAAATCAGACATTTTTGCTAGAAATAACCGCAGTTGCTCTACATCGCGAAAATGAGATACTACTTCTGTGGCGATCGCAAACTGATAAAAAGCTGGCTGCATTCGTGTCAGTGGGTCGAGAATATCTCCCTTAAACACATTCATAGATAAATTTTCTGTAGCGATCGCTGTTTGCAACTGTTCAATAAAAGCAGGGGTTAACTCTAAAACATCTACAGAATGACCTTTTCGTGCCAAAGGTAAAGCATTCCTACCCGTTCCCCCACCGACATCTAATATTTTTAATGAAGTGTTTTTACGAAATTCTGCCACAGTTGCTAATACTCTAGCATCAGGGTGAGAACCAAACAAGGGAGGCTTTCTCTTCTCTACCCAAGACTTGTACTGTTCCTCTAAAGTTGGGCTACGAACAGTTACTTGGCAAGCCATACCTTTTTTGGGAGGCTTCACTAATTCATACTGAATAACTAATATTGAACTTGTAGAAATATTAAACCCCTCTGCCAACTTCCTTTCTATCATTTGACGCAATTGTAGTTGTCTTTCCTTGGGCATTGGTCTACCCAGGTGAGAAAATAAGCTTTCTACAATATTTATGTAATGCTCAAGCATACCAGGCAGACATGGAAATGCCAACTCACCACCTCCTGAAATATAGCTATCAAGCTTATATATAACAGCTTTTTTGAGAATAGCTGGAGAAGTTACAAGTGGCAGTTGGTCACTTATGAATAATGTCTGTTCCTGGTTCATCAGCAGATTCTGCTTTAATTAATTTTTTGACAGTTTAGTATAATATTATTGACATCAACTAACTATTGTTGAAGAAGGAAGAAAGAAAAAGTGGATGGGGACTCAAACCCCAGCCAATTGTAAAAACCCTGTAGACGACTGGGTATTAAAGCCAAAAGAAAAAGATAACTGATTACAACCTGAATATTTGATCAAGTAAATTTATCTTAACAGAAACTACATCTCAAATTAATAATTACCGAAAAATTCTGGTCTAAAGTCTCCCCTTTTAAGGGGATAAAAAGCAGTCTATATTCGGAGCTTCCTGTAGGGTGGGATGGCGTAGCGGAGCGTGTCTGCAAGAACGGGTCTCCTCGCCATATCCATGAGACCAAGAGAAAATAGAATATTCCTGATGTCAAGCCTCCTTATTGCAGGAGGTACTGTTAGCGTAGCTCCTCCGGAGGAGGCTAACTGATAGCTGAAATGACCTCTTCTTGAAAAGAAGAAAATTGACTAAAAGGAAAAAAAATTCTTTTTTCTGCTTGTAGGGCTACAACTTGTACCAAAGTCAGGCAAAGATCTAAACCTTAATTATTCGGTAACTAAGTCATCCATTTAAAAACTAAAGACAATATTTTCGATAACTATTAAGTACCTGTATTAAATTAATTTAACTAATGGTCGATATAGGGAAAAGGCAAAAGATATGCTACCTTGCGTTAGTAAAAAGCAGAGCGTTTAAGAAAGGCAAGGTTTCCTTGCCATATCCAATCAACCAAGAGAGGGAAGATGAAATATATCTGATACCAAATCCAGTTATTATTAGTTATTTCAGTAATTACTCAGAGCCTCTCTGGACAGAAACTTTAATTTTTTTAAGAATAATCTTAACGGGACTTGGTATAAGTGTCAATATACAAATAACTTTGTCTTTCTACTTAAGCTTAATGTTCCTAATATTCTGAAGTTAATTTTTACTTTTAACTTCTAATTAGTCCCTGTAAAAACTATTTCTGGAAATTTTGATTGAACTTCTGTCATTGGCCGTCTTCTTCCCTCTTCTTGCCAGTAGTTAATTATCTCAGTAGCTTGATTGAGAAGATCGACCCGGTCTGATTCATTAATCCAATGTTTGGCTTCTATTTCTTTTCTTAATTCTTCCCAAGCATCATTACGAGGCCAGAAAAAGTAACAAGTTAAGGGGCTAGTACCATTTCCTACCACTTGATCTACTGCAAGTGCTACATTATCTTCTAACCAAACTACTTTAAGTATGAATTTGGACAATTTACCTCCAGAGCCAATATTAGGCTAATTTTAAAACTTTGCACAATATTTAATCGTAGCACGGAAATTGAGTGATGGACAAAGCAATTTTGGTTTTTGACATTGATGGTGTAATTCGGAATGTTGGAGGGTCTTATCGACGGGCGATCGCGGATACGGTAGAGCATTTTACATCCGGCGCTTTTTGTCCCACTTTGACAGATATTGACCAACTCAAATCTGAGGGAGTTTGGAATAATGACTGGGAGGCTTCGCGAGAGTTAATTTATCGCTATTTTGAAGGCCAAGGTCAAAAAAGAGAGAATGTTGGTTTAGATTATCAAAAGTTAGTGGCTTTTTTTCAGTCTCGTTATCGAGGTCCACATGAAGATAATTGGACTGGTTATATTTGTACGGAACCGTTGTTAGTGAGTTCTGATTATTTTCAGAGATTGACAGCAGCAGGATTTTCTTGGGGATTTTTTAGTGGGGCAATGCGCGCAGAAGCTGCTTATGTTTTGGAAGGTAAGTTAGGGTTGAGTTCTCCTGTAGTAGTGGCGATGGAGGATGGACCAGGAAAACCTGACCCCACGGGGTTATTTGCAGTATTGGAGACATTGGAAAAACAGCATGGTTTAGCTGAAAATCTACCTGTGATTTATGCTGGCGATACAGTGGGAGATATGTATACGGTGGAGAATGCTCGTCTAGCGATGCCGTCGAGAAATTGGATAGGGGTGGGTGTGTTGCCTCCCCATGTGCAGGAAAGTCAGACAAGGCGAGAGACTTATAGTGCAAAACTGTTGGAGGCAGGGGCAAAGGTGGTTTTGAGTAATATTGAAGAATTGTCTGAAGAAGCGATCGCTCGTGCTTTGAGCGTTGGTTAATTTGAAGAAGGCAGCGGGAGTTGAGGGTAGAAGGGAAAATTGCTTATGGATAGTCTTCGACCAGCCACTTCGTGTCTTAACCTAAACAATTTTAGGCATTGCTGAACTAAGGGATGAATCTTTGCAGAGTATGTAAAACCTTCTACACTCCCCACACCCCCCATCTCCCTGTCAATTTTTCTAAGTGTGACAATAAATTGACCCTGCTCTTCTTCCCTCCTGACTCCTGACTCCTCCACTAGATACAAATTAAGCTAACAAGTCATCAATAAATAAGTCTATTTTCATTTGAGAAAGATGTTGCATCACAACAATATGAGCTAAAGACCCCTCAGTAGCTAACTGCCACTTCTGACAAATCTTGATTGATGGCTTGTCAAATACAACCGTAGTTGAAAAATCATTTAAAAAAGGTTTGTACCCAATCTCTTCTAGACGTTTATACAAATACCGAGCATTTTCTAAGCAACTCGAAACTTCACAAGCATACTGTTGACCTCTGGTCATAATAGCATACCAAAGAAATAAACAAGCAAGCCCACTACGAGAACCTGTAATAGTTGTATCATTACAGCCAATATATTCAATTTGTTTTTTAATTTTGTCAGTATAAATTTTACGAGTTAAAACAATTCCATTAGTTGGCTAAACCAGGAAGGAGCCTGCTATAACTACTATATGGGTTTATATAAAATCATAATTACATAAGTTTGTCAAGGGATAAAATTATGATGACTATGGCAAATTAAGTAAGTTTTAATAGTAATTAAACAGGACTTACCCATAACCACCATTGATGATAGGGGTTAACGGCCGTTAACCCCCTACAAATGGGGTATATTTTCGTTTTTTTGCGTAAGTCCTGACCAAGTTAAGAGTCTGAAACAAGAATCTCCCGTTATAATCTTAGATTTAACAGGCGAGTGTCAATTTGGCATAACCTCCAACCCCCTACTCCCGACTTAAATTAACTAGGTTCAGGAATTGTAATATCTATTGAAGTAATTTTAAGACCGCTTCCGAGACTACTCAGAGGTGGTTGAATAGCCTCTTTATTACCCACCACTAAAGTTACAATTTTCTCTGGTTGCAAATATTTTTGAGCTACTCTTCGCACATCCTCAACGGTAATATTTTCTATTTCCTGACGATAACGGAAAATAAAATCTTTAGGATAATCATAATATTCATATCTCATCAAACGGGATAAAGTTTGAGCTGGATCTTGAAAGTTGAAAATAAATGAGTTGAGAGTTGAATCTTTAGCATGGGTCAGTTCCTCTTTTGTAATAGGTTGAGTACGAATACGTTCAATTTCTTCATTCACAGATTTGATAAATGGTACAGTTGCATCCGAACGTGTTTCACCCCCAGCTATAAATACTCCTGGATAATCATAGTTAGGACTCCAATAAGCAGAAACTGAATAAGCTAAACCTTGACGCGATCGAATATTATTAAACAAGCGTCCCCCCAAACCATTAAGTACCCCATTCATCACGCTCAAAGCTGTATAATCAGGATTATCTAATTTTCCGCCTAAATGACCCATTTGTACATAACTTTGAGTTAGCTGAGGTTGTTGAACAAAAAATAGACCGCCGACTTGAGCTTGACTAACATTTGGTAGGGGAGGTTTCACTGCTTTAATGCTTGGTTGCCAATTGCCAAATTTTTCTGTAATGAGCGATCGCATCTGTTTTGTCTGAAAATCTCCTACTACTCCCAAAATCATATTCTCAGGATGGAAATATTTAGCATAGAAATCAATTAAATCTTCCTGGGAAATGTTGTTGAGGGTTTCATATTCAACAGTTCGAGCATAAGGACTTTGTGCTCCATAAATCAATTTTTGGAACTCACGACCAACAATAGATTCAGGGTCGTCATTCCGACGAGCAATTGCACCTTGCCATTGTTGTTTGTAAAACTCTAGCTTTGCTGGAGCAAATACAGGTTCGCGAATGACTTCGGTAAATAATCCAAATACTTCTGTCAAGTCTTCAGTGAGGCAACTGAACCTGGCACTACCAGCAGTACCACCGATACTTGTTTCTACTACTGCTGCTTTTTGTTCGAGTATTTGATTTATTTTTTCAGAAGAATGTTGGGTTGTACCACCTGTACGCATAACAGTACCAGTTAAGTCTGCTAACCCTGCTTTATTTTCTGGTTCAAATCTTGAACCTGTCCGGAATATTGCTCTACCACCTATGAGGGGTAATTCATGGTCTTCCATGAGATAGACAACGATGCCATTATCAAGTTGAAAGCGAGTGTACTCTGGTAGTTCTAATTCTGGTAGTGGGGGAAATTCCAGTTCGGTATAATGTTTGGCTGGAGTTAGAGCTATGGCTGGTATTTGCCCTAAAATAGCTAACAGCATTACTACGGCTAAAAATGCTGTGATGAAAATTTTGGATCTAGTAATTTTCCTTTTGTAGTTAGAAAACATTGTTTGTTTTGGTATGAAAGGGAATAGGGAATGGGCAACAGACAACAGGGGGCAAATGCCATTCGCTTTTGACTTTTAATTTTCGACTTCACTTTTGACTTTTGACTTCACTTGGGAAGTAGTCTGCCAATAGTGCGGTTTTCGGCAACGAAAGTTTTTTGAGCTACACGCATAATATCTTCTGTAGTTACTGCATTAATGGCATCTAACTCTTTAAATAGATTTTGCCACGAACCAGTTTTAACTTCGTAGCTCAAGAGAGCAGAAGCCATTCCTGTATTAGAATCAAGAGAGCGCAATAAACCTGCCCGTGCTTGAGTTTTCACCCTTTCTAACTCTTGCTGAGAAACTGGATCTGTTTTCAATTTTTCAATTTCTGTCTGCAAAGCTGCTCCTACTTCATCTACATTACTATTGGGAGCAGTCATAGCATAAAATAGCATCAGATGTGGATATTTATCTCCTGGATAACTACCAGCTCCTCTTGCTACGAGAGCTATTCGCTGTTTCTCAACTAATGACTGATAGAGGCGAGAAGTACGACCATCACTCAAGATGCTAGTTATCATTTGATAAATTACATTGTCGGGATGATTCGTTGCAGGTCGGTGATAACCTTCTATATACCAAGGTTGGGATTGCAATTTCATTGTTACTTCCCCTGGTTCAGTTTGGGGAGGTTCGACAATATTAAGTTGTGGTGGTTTTTCTTTAGTTTCGTAGCGACCGAAATAAATTTTTGCTAATTTTTTGACTTCTTTGGGATCGACATCTCCAACTATCCCTACTGTTAAGTTACTGGGAACATAATGTGTATCAAAAAAGTCGCGCACGTTTTCTCTGCTTAAATTTTCGATATCTTCTTGATAACCAATGACAGGGCGACGGTAAGGATGAACTTGGAAAGCTTTACTTAAAAATTTTTCCAACAGTTGGGCAACGGGTGAATTTTCTGTGCGCGATCGCCTTTCTTCCAGAATTACTTGTTTTTCTTTATAAAATTCTCTAAATACTGGTTCCAAAAATCTTTCTGACTCTAAAGACATCCATAATTCTAGTTTATTGGCAGGTAAACTGTAGAAGTATAGAGTGTAGTCTGCGGAGGTGGCAGCATTCAGTCCAACCCCTCCTGCTTGTTTGACTATTTTGGAGAATTCATTTTGATTTACATATTCAGATGCCTGCTTTTGAGTTGCCTCAAATTTTGCTAAAAGTTGAGTGACTTGTTCGGTTTTTTGATTAGCACTAGCTGTTTGAATTTCTGCAAATATCTTATCTAGTTTCTCTAAAGTTTGTTTTTCAGCTTGATAATCTTTTGTACCGATTTTTTTTGTACCTTTAAAAGCTAAATGTTCTAGGTAATGGGCCACACCTGTTTGACCGTCTGGTTCATTCGCCCCACCAACATCAGCATAAATAGAAAAAGATATAACTGGGGCATTATGTCTTTCCAATACGATAAATTTCATGCCATTGTCGAGGCGAAATTCTGTGACTTTTTTAATTACTCGGTCTAGGTAAGGCTTAATTGATATTTTTTGGTCGGGAGTAGATTCCCGTGCTAAGGCCATGTTTGCAGGAAAACCAAACCAAAACAAACTTATGGTAATTAAGCAAAGACATAAGTTGAGTGATCGTTTTTTTAGTTTGGCCAATTCAAAGTTGGCAGTAATTATTTTTTTACACCAAGCTGGTAAGAAAGTTTGCATAAATATTTGGAAATAAAAATTTAATTCTGTAAATAGTTCTATTGTGGGTATGAGCTTACCTCTAAGTATTTGAAATTTTGACCTCCGCATAGCAATGTTATTTGGACATATCTGCATAGGTAAAATCCATTAACTAATTGAATTTATGATTAGGTGACAATTAGAATTATATTCTCAAGTATGAGATTTTAGGAATATTGGTGTGGGATGCAAGTTTTTCGATTATACTCGTGAAATTAAAATTACAGCAGATTCGGTCATATATGAGGTAAAAATATTAACGAGGGAATGTTCCCAGTGCGGGATATTGCCCGCGAAGGGTATACCTCACGCCTGATGAAATCTGCTGTAAATCTTTTTTTTCCTAAATATGTATAAAATCTGGTAGTCCAGCAGTCGTAATGGTAAGTGGAGACAAGCAACACCTAGAACGGGAGCAAGATGCTCCCACTAGCTATACCATTACAATAGAGTTGTCGCTAAATAGAGGGAAAAAATCGCTCCAACCTAGACAGAGCAATAATTCTAAGCATTTTTAATGCTAATATCTAGAATCCTTACAGAACAAGCTTTTTGGGGATTTTTTAAGTTATAAAGCGACAAGTCTAATAGACATCTGGTGGAAAATAAAGAAACCTTTTAATTAGATCAGCTAAGGAAAGAAAAATTTACCATAAAAAATCCTTTTTCGTAAAAATATCTTACCTGTTGCCTGTTGCCTGTTGCCTGTTACCTACTCCTGCAAAAAATCTATATCTTTTTCACCAGAGGTCTAATGCACCACTACCTAAAATCTTTGTTAATTAATGCTTAAATTGCTAAATCATAACGCTACAACTGATTAAAGTAAAATAAAAATTTTAACTATTATGAAAGTTTTAACTCAGTTGCCAACTGCGGAAATACAGACACGAACTAAGATATTACAAGCAGCTCAAAAGTTGTTTGCTAAATCTGGATATGATGGTACTACGATTAGAGATTTGGCAAAGAAGGCAGGAGTTGCAGAAGGTACTTTGTTTCGTCATTTTAGTAATAAAAAAGCGATTTTGATTGAGTTAGCTACCCAGGGTTGGGTTGAAATTCTCACAGATTTATTAACAGAATTAAGTGAGATGTCTAGTTACAAAGCTGTAGCACAAGTGATGCGTCGCCGGATGTTAAATATTAATCGCAATGCAGATATGATGAAAGTCTGTTTTTTGGAAGCACAGTTTCATCCAGAATTGAGGGATAAAATTCAATCGGAAGTTATCGAGAAAATGACGGATGTGGCGGAGGCTTTTTTTGCAACAGCAATGGAGCGGGGTGTATATCGTCAGATGAACCCGAAAATTGTAGCGCGGGTATTTTTAGGAATGTTTGCGATCGCTGGTTTTAGTCAACAAACGTTATTAGAACCAGATGCTTCTCCCCAAGCAATGCAGGAAATGGCGGAGGGATTAGCTGATATTTTCTTGAATGGTGTTTTAGCTTAAGTCAGAAGTTAAGCTCGCAGCATAAACTAAATTTGAGAGGCGCGAGAATGTCCTAATTGTCCTAGCGACTGCTATAAATGTTAGGTATTGGAGAACTCAAGCAATTATCAGCTTTTTGTGAAACCATTGTAGGGACGTTCCATAGAACGTCCCTACAGTCTTTTTAGGATAGGAGAAGATTTACAAAAGTTGCTCTAATAAGCAGATTTAGTGTTAGTGTGGAGCGGTTTTTATGGCCATATTGAGAATGACTAAGTAGGTAGGTGGGAAAATTTACAATACTATCCACCACCACCGCCACCACAACCACCACCGCCGCCACCGCCGCCACAACCGCCACCGCCACCACCGCCGCCACCGCCGCCACCGCCACCACCGCCACCAGGGCCACCGAAACCACCAGGCCCACTAGCGCCACCGCCACCGCTACCGCTACCGCTAGCATGAGACAGGTTGATGATAACGATGATAAATCCATAAATAAATATTATCACTGTTATCACTGTAAATATCCCAAATATTTGGTCAAATAATCCTGAAGAAGGAGAACTAACAGGTTTAGGACTCTGCCAATTTGGTTTTGCAACATCAAGAATATTATGAGGAAATAGCACCATAACTTCTATTTCTTGTTGCGGTGGAATTGGTTGTTGAGCAACAAATTCTACAGTTGTTGAATTAATTTTTAGAGCGTTAGTTGGCACTCCAAAACTTTTATAAGTTTGGATTTTTTCTGATAAAACTTCTGGCAGTCGGACTATTATTTTGGCATTCTTAATCACAGCACTCCGGTTAGCAAATATTGCTTTCCAGTAAACCTTATCTCCACTCTCATTAATATGTAAACCACCAATTACTCGATATTTCAAGACAAAAGTATGTGCTTCAGGAGCATTGAGTTGATGTTGCCATTTAATCCATATCTGGTTATTTTTGATTCCAGTTTTGCTAGGAATCTGTTCCTGATTTTCCCAAACTGTAACATCAGTAATTTTATCTACTTTATCGAGTGGAATATATCGATATCGTTGGTTTGTATGGGGTTGGGTGAATACATATTTCTGGGTTTCACTGACCAACATATCTCCATTTTTTTGCACATCTATTTCAACATTGATAAAATCCCAGTAAAAAGGAGAAGTTCCCTGAGCAATGGTTTGTAATGCTGGAGATAAACCAATCAATATTGCTACCAAAAAAGTTAATATTTTTCGTAGTTTAAATCGGGATTTTTTTTGAGAGTATGGTTCAATCAAAACTGGTAATTCATTCATTTTTTCTTTTCCTGAGTCGAAGTGAAAACTTTGGTTGCAAATCAAGACAAAATAAAATTCAGTGTATTGATCTCCACAATATTTGCATAAATACAATATTTCAGAGATAAATAAGTATGAAAAATCATAATTATTCCTTGATAAGTAGAGAAATTGTTAATCTTAAATTGATGCTTAGTCAATTATCCAATAACCATTTTCCCTCCAATATTGTTCATTTAAAGCTTCTTCTAAATTTTGTGGTTGGATCAAACCTTGGAACATTAAAAGTTCTCCTAGTTTCATATGCAATGAAGTCTGAATGTCTATTGCTTGGTTTAGTTGAACTTGCGAAATTAATTGTCTTCGGAGCAAAATTTCACCTATTTTCATAATCGTGTTTCACCTTAATTGATGTGGTCTGTTCATTAACTACTAGCTCTTGTCAGAGAGAACTTATGCAAGTTCTGTAAAATATTTCTTAAAAGTGCATAAGTTCAAATCATCAGAGACTATAATAAAAATGAAGTTAGTTGATGAAGCTTTAAATTTTAAATCTTATGAATCAATCGAACACAACTATTTATCAATCATTAGACTATCAAATCAATAATTTATTAAACGAAAAGTTTGCCAAAAAATTAACCATTGGCAAGTATATTCACAATAAAACTAACTATTTTGTTTATAGCTGTGACAATTAAACATCACTCTCCCATTTGGAAACTTGAATATTTTTATTTCAATTATTATATCTAGCTTTATTTGGTCTTCTTTATTTGAAAACCATTTTCTGCTTTTTGAAATGTAAAACTACTATAAATAATAGGATTTACATTAGAGTTTTGGTCTTGATACATAAAGATTACATATATATAATCTGCATCAGCTAGTTTGGGATATTCTTGATTAACTAACTTAACTGTATTTTCAGCAATATTTTGAAGTTTTTGTTCTGTCAAATTATCCCAACTTTTATCAGTAAAAGTGATTTCTAAACTTCTGATATAGTTAACGTCATTTGTCAAATCAACGCCTAAGTGATTACTGCTTCTAATATTAAAAGATACACCAGCTCCTCCAGGATGATTTTTGCTGAGAACTGCAGATAATTTTATTCCATCTTCCAGGGTACTTATCATTCCACAACTACTCAGTAATAAAAAAGGGAAAAAAATCAGTGAAATTATTCCCAAGCGGAAAATAGGTATTGGCAAAAATCTACTAATTGAAAGTCTAGGTTTGGTTTTTGGCAAGTTTATTTTCATAATCATTCATGTTCTACCTTAATTTATGTGGTCTGTTCATTACCTACTAGATCTTGTCAGAGAGAACTTATGCAAGTTCTGTAAAATATTTCTCAAAAGTGCATAAGTTCAAATCATCAGGGACTAGAGTAAAATAGAACCTTTAGGAGAATGAATTTTGAATGCTAATCAGCGTAAATACTGATTCAATAATCTTGAATAATACTGTGGAGGAATATAGGGGGGAGACAAATGGTTCTCAGCAAGAACTACTGGACATTATGCAAAATTGATTTAGCAAGCTATGATGTGTCTGGTTATCAGAAGGGATATCGAGAGGACTTACTATTGCCTGTTCAACAACAATTTCAAATCTGGTTTCCATCTATTGCTGAACTCAAAGAAGTCTCCTCCCAAGATGACCGAAAAATTCAAGCTACTTTGCTATCTCACTTTCTATCTCAAAATTCTGCTTCTTCTAACTCCTGGAGTATAAGAGCAGGACTTTGTTTGCGTTGTTACATTTCCCATGCTATTGTTCATGCTTGTCAAAAACTGGCTCAACAATTTGGCGATCGCTATGGTTTTTCTCACTTAGACTTGTTGTACCTGGTACTCACTGATGATGGTAAAATCAAGAACTTTCAGGAAGTTAGCGAAAACTCTCAGTCTTCTTACCCCTATTTTTGGAGGCACATTTTGAGAACATTCAATCCTGATAAAGCTGGACTCTGGAATTGGACTTATTTACTTACCCGTCGCCACCCAGAACTAACTCGAACGTTATGGGTGGAATTTGGTTTATCTTTAACTACTCCTTGGGGAAAACTAAATGAGATTAAGCGTTACCAAATGGAAACTTTTTCACTTCAAGAACGGGATGTGGTAGAAGCATTTCATGGAGTATATCGCCGCGACAGACGAGAACAGGGTGCAAGGGGCAAATGTCCTGAACCTTCTGAGTCTCAACTTCAGGAAATGCGCGATCGCCTTTGTCAAAGGAGAATTATATATAATTCTTCAGATGAACTACTCGAACAATTGAAAACTATTGCTCAGTTTATACAGGAACAAATATTAAATCCAACTGAGATTTCACCACCCTCTAATGCTTCAGCAATGGAACTTGAATTTCTAGACGAACATCGCGATCGAGCTATTATGGATGCTATTGAGGGAGTGCTTTATCAACGTTTGCAGAAACTACAAAAAAGTGCTTGGTATAGTGAATTTGCTCCTCATTTTTTACCTAGTTTACGACTAATTTATTGTGAAAAGAAATCTCAAAGTGAAGTAGCTAAACAATTAAATATGAATAATCAATCTCAAGTTAGTCGAATTTTAAAACTCAAGCAATTGCTGAAGCAAATTCGAGAACAAGTAATGGAGCAATTGCTCCAGATTTTGTTGAATCAAGCAGAGTTAAATTCAAATCAAGGGGTTTTAGATCCAAATGCTTTTGATTCTTTAATTGAACTATTAAGTCGTTATTTAGATGAAACCGTTTTTCTAGAGGCAGCTAAGGAAATTTCTACAGCAAAGAAATACCAAAAAATGACAAGTTTATTCGCTCAAAAAATGCGCTATTATCTTGAATATCGTCAGCCTATTTGACAGAATAATAAATATTAAAATAACTACATTAATTATTGCATTTTCCACAAAAAGCAAATTTTAAATTACAACAACAAACCGGAGAAAAATATGAATATTTGTTCTAATTATGGGCAAACAAACAGACAGTATTACCGACAATTGCACTCAGAAACTATTGATTTAGAACCTGAAGATTTTCAGCAAGCAACTCTCTTGAGTGGTAAATTTAATAATGAAGCCCAAAAATGGCAAGCTTATTTGAAAATTTTGGGTTTATTCGCACTAAAAAGAAGGTTGAGCGATCGCCATTTAACATTAGATAATCAAATTGAATCTCTGCCACCTCATCAAATTATTAGTTCAGAACCAATGAGTAATCTGCAAGTCGGCGGATTTAAAGTTTGCTTACTGACAAATGAGAGTATAGTAAATGAAGGAATTGAAATTCCCGAAAAAATGATTAATTCCCCAGATTTTGCTGCTCATTTCTATATAGTAATACAGGTTTTAGTAGAGGAAGAAGAAGCTGTTATAATTGGATTTATACGATATGATAAATTAATAAATCAGTCTTTACAAAAAAACAAAATAGGAAATTATCAACTTTCTTTGCCTGAACTAAATTCTGACTCCAGTCACTTAATTTTAAATCTTAAATATTTGAGTCCAGTAGCTATTAAAATCCCAGAAAATACCTTGAATGAATCAAAATATTGGGAAAAATTAACAAGTTGGTTAGAAGGTATTTTGAGAGAAGGTTGGCAACCAGTGGAAGAACTTATAGGAAATCGTAAACCGATTATACAAATGGCTTTCAGTTTAGATAAAACAACAGAAAAATTATCTCCCAAAGTAGTTAAAAAATTTCTTAAACAATTCCAAATGACTCAAAAACAAAGAGACAAAACACAGGCAGATTTATCTCAACCTGAACTCTCAGAGACAGAAGTAAATAAAGCTCTAGTAAATATTTTACAAACAACAGAAGATGAAGAAACTCGCTGGCAAATTGCCGAATTGTTGTGGGAAATTGACCCTAGTCACCCAGCAGCAGGTGTACGTCGTGCTATGGATCTAGGAATACAACTGGCAGGAGTTCCAGTGGCACTAATGATAGCCATTTTACCAAAACCAAACCAAAGATTTGCTGTTCTTTCCAGAGTTTATCCTCTGCAAGACCAACGTTTTTTACCAGCAAATTTAAAACTCATTGGTTTAGATGAAATGGGGGAATCTTTATTTGAAATTCGTGCTAGAGAAAGAGATGATTATATTCAGTTCAAATTTACCGCCGATCCAGGCGATCGCTTTAGTCTTCAAGTTAGCCTTAATTCTGCCACCGTGACAAAGGATTTCATAATTTGATTAAATCGTAGGTTGGGTTAAGCGGTAGCGCAACCCAACAACAATGTCTAAAAATATTGGTCTGCAAGAAGAATAGTAGTAGCAAATCAGGACTTATAGAGGTTTTCAGCCTGATGAGGTACATAGATGATCCCCCTAAATCCCCCTTAAAAAGGGGGACTTCCAGTTCCCCCCTTCTCAAGGGGAGTTAGGGGGGATTTCCAGGACTATACCTCACTAGAACTCCTACAAATCTTAGAAGTTTGACAATATAAAATCCTTGTGACATTGAGATTTGGTGTTGGGTTTATCCTAAAGGATAAGCTGGCGCTAACGTCTCCTCAACCCAACCTACTAGACTGACACAGCTAAAACTGTGCATTAGTTTTTAACTTGAAAACTCTGACTTTTGAATGCATGACTTTTGACTTTTGAATTGAATCTAATGCACCATTTAAGGTGTGTCAGTCCACTACAAAGAGCAAATTTCAAGAATATAGTACTAAATCTTAGAAGTTTGACAATATAAAATCCTTGTGACATTGAGATTTGGTGTTGGGTTTATCCTAACGGATAAGCTGGCGCTAACGTCTCCTCAACCCAACCTACAAAGAGCAATTTTTGGAGAAGTCTATTGAAACGAATATAATATTAAAACTATAACAATGAATTAAGAATAATGACTAGAAAAGTTGTTATCAAAATAGAAGAAGGCAGTTTTGAATTAGGTTTTCCTGTTTCCCTGGAGTTTTGGCAAGATGGTAGAATCATTGCCAGAGAAGGCAAGTGTCCTCAATTGCCCCCTAACCCTGATTTTCCTAGAGTTTATGACGAATGGAGAAACATTTATACTAAGTTGGGAGGCCGAGGGATAAAGATACCAGATGGGCAAACTACCAACGTCTGCATTTTAGAAGAGTGTCAAAATGCTACTCTAACCCTAGAATCTAACGTCATAAATTGGTTGGGGCGACCTATCTTTGGAGCTATAACAGCGCGAATTATAGGAGAACTTCAATATAGAACTATAAATGAATCAGTACGAGTTATCATCGATACATCAAATGATTATCTGCGTAAATTATCCTGGGATTATTGGGATTTATTTGAGAAATCATATTTTTTACCCCAGGCAGAATTTGCCCTCTTGTCTAAATATAATCGACCAACAGAAACGTTGCAACAACCGATTCAAATTCTGGCAATTTTTGGTAGCGATGAGGGTGGATTACAACTGCAACAGGATCGAGAACTTATTGAAAACTTAAATAGATATGGGGCAAGAATTACCTCTATTCCAGCGAGAGGAAATTCTCTGACTCCTCAAGAACTATTTGATACTCTTTGGCTCGGAAATTGGGATATTATTTTTTATGCTGGGCACAGTTCTGGTCAGACTATTCATGTCGATCATGCCTTAAATTTATCAATCGATCTTTTGAGAGAAGCTTTGAGGAGAAATACTCCTAGAGTCAAGCTGGCAATTTTTAATTCCTGTGATGGACTGGGTATTGCTGAATATTTAGCTGATTTTAATATTCCCCATTTGATTGTGATGCGAGAACCTGTTCCGGATATAGTAGCACGGCGTTTTTTACAATATTTCCTGGAAGAATTTACCCAAGGTAAACCTCTCCACACTTCTGTTCGAGAAGCACGGAAGCATTTACAACAACTCGAATATGCTATTCCAAATGAATTGTTTTATCCAAGAGCATCTAGACTGCCTGTGCTAATCCAAAATCCTGCGACACCTGAACTATATTGGCCTCAACCTGAACCTGAACCTGAACCTCAACCTGAACCTCAACCTCCAATAATAAGCAGGCAAATAATTCTGTTTTTCTTGGCGATCGTTGGTGTTTTAGGAATTTGTCGTTGGTTTTATCCTAAACCTGAAACCCTTGGAGATAACATCAGTAAAGGTGAGGAAATTCTAGTAAAACTATTTGAACCACGAGACAAACAAAGGGGTGTGGATGCAGTTGCCGAATGCCAAAAGCCATTGAATCATTTTCTACCTATTTGGTATAGTCATATTCGACAACAATGGAGTGATTGTTTTGTCACCAAAAAAAGTTATTGGGAGGCAGCTCAAAATTTCCAGGAAAGCTGGAAGACAGAAAGAAGAGAGCCAGAAACTTTAATATATCTCAATAATGCTCTTTTAGAAGCGACAGGTGTTGATTACCATACTATTGCAGTTGTAGTTCCAGTTTTACAAGATGAAACGGGTCAGGTGAGTAATGCAGAAATCGCTGAAGAACTCTTGCGGGGAGTAGCTCAAGCACAAACAGAAGTTAACTTGAGTTTATTCAATCAGAAAAAATCCTCTAATTTGACTTTACCGGGTGCAAATTTTCTAGACTCGAAAAGCTTGAATGGAAAAGGTTTGAAAATTATCATTGCTAATGATGCTAACTTAGAGACTCAGGCGAAGAAGGTTGCCCAAACCCTGGTCAAACGGTCAGATATTTTAGGTGTTATTGCTTCTTGGACTAGTGAGATGACGATGGCAACTGTAGATATATATAACCAAAATCAATTAGTATCAGTTTCTCCTGGTGCGGCCACATCTGAACTCACAGACCAACCTCGAAAATTTTTCTTCCGAATTATCGCAACTAATCATCTTCGAGCAGAAGCAATGGTTGATGTCTTGATGAATAAAATTAATCAAAACAAAGCTACAATTTTTTATAACCCTGCTAGTCCCTATTCTAGTGATTACAAAAAACATTTTAAACAAAAACTCTCAGAAAAAGGAGGATATCTCATTGATTCATTTGATATTTCTCGGCCTAATTTTAATGCTAAAAATGCTATCCAAAAAGTCAGAAAATATGGTAACTCAGCTATTGTTCTTGTGCCAGATGGGCAAGTGACTGATTCCTTTGCTCATGCTCTGAAAATCATCGAAGAAAATGATGGTCAAAACTGGATAGTTAGTGATTCCTCAATTTACAGTCCCAAAACCCTAGAGATTGGTCAACCCCAACTCTTGGAAAAACTGATTATCACCATTAATTGGCATCGTTTGATCAGTCCCCAACCTAATTTTCCTCAGACTGCTGAAAAACTTTGGGGAGGCGATGTTAGTAACCGTACAGCTTTGAGTTATGATGCTGCTCAGGTGCTAATCAAAGGAATTGAGGAAAATGGGGAAAAACATCGTCGGGAAATTAAGAAGATATTGGCAGGTGAAAATTTCCGCGTTGATGGGGTAACAGGAGAAATTACATTTCAACCGAGGACTGGCGATCGCAAAAAACACCCCCTGGAGTTAGTTAAGGTTGTTCGTTGTGATAATCAAGTGTTTAACTTCGTATTTATTCCTGAGAAGTATTCAAAACCTGAAGATGCAGGGTTAAATTGTTCGATTTCTAAATAATATTATTTTCCGATAAGTGTGTTATATCTAATCCGGTAGCATCAGTATTATTTAGTATTAAAGATAAGAGTCTATATTGCGGGGGTGAATGACTATTCACCCCTACGCATTTTATGACAATCAAGGAAATTATATTACCCCACTGATAACTGATAACTGAAATGACTGATATTAAAATTTTACACCTAATTAATCGACTTAGTTTCGGACCAACTCCTGGGCAAATTGAAAAGATTAAAAATATTGGTGTAGAAGCTTATATTCAATCTCAATTACAACCTGATTCTATTCCCTACCCAAAACTATTAACTAAAAAGGTAGAATATCTCGATACATTGCCTCTAAAACCTGGTGAAATAATCACAGAATTACAACAACTTCAGCAACAGGGAAAAGAATTAAAATTAGACCAGAGAGGATTAAATAGAATCAAAGGACGTTTTGAACAAAATATTTTTTTACAAGCTAGTAAAGCACGTTTTCTCCGCACTCTAGAAAGTCCGCGTCACTTAGAAGAAGTTATGGTAGATTTTTGGTACAATCACTTTAATGTTTTTGGTCGTCAAGGATTAAATCGTTTATATTTTAGCTCTTACGAACAGCAGGCAATTAGACCTCATGTTTTGGGAAAATTTAGAGAATTATTAGGTGCTACTGCTCATCATCCAGCCATGTTAATTTATTTGGATAATTGGCGGAGTCATCAGGGAAAAATCAATGAAAATTATGCTAGAGAATTATTAGAATTACATACTTTAGGTGTGGATGGAGGCTATACTCAAGATGATATTATTGCTTTAGCAAAGATTTTTACTGGTTGGGGTTTACCTCCTAATGCTAAAAGAGCTGAAGATGTAGATGGATTTTTCTTTGATGAAAAACGTCACGAACCGGGGGATAAATTTTTTCTCGGACAAACAATTAAAGAAAATGGTATTGCTGAAGGTGAAATTGCTTTAGATATTTTGGCTAACCATCCTGCCACAGCTAAACATATTAGTTATAAATTAGCTCAAACTTTTGTGTTAGACCAACCGCCAGAATCTTTAGTTAAAACTTTAGCTCAGATTTTTTTAGAGAGTGAAGGAGATATTTCTGAGGTATTAAAAACTCTCTTCAATAGTTCAGAATTTTGGCAAGTAGAAACACACAATAGTAAGTTTAAAAATCCTTATAATTTTGTAGCTTCTGCCATGAGAGCTATTGGTAACGAAGTTGATAATTTTCGACCTATTAATGGGATTTTAGACCAGTTAGGAATGCCTCTTTATGGTTGTGTTACTCCTGACGGTTATAAAAATACGAAAGAAGCATGGTTAAGTTCAGATACAATGATTCGACGTAGTAGTTTAGCCGTACCTTTATCTGGTGGTTTATTGGGTAGAGGTAAACCTATTAGTGCGGAAAAATTAATGGCGACTTTGGGTAATAACTTTTCTGCTCAAACTCGCACAGTAATTGAAAATAGTTCTCCCGAATTGAGGGCAGCATTAATTTTTGGTAGTCCTGAATTTATGAGGTATTGAAGAAGGAATAGGGAAGAAGGAAGAGGGAAGAAGGAATAGGGAAAAAGTAGATATTTTCTGATAAGGAAGAGGGCAAATTCCACCTTGGTAAGGTACACCCATAGCGGGCAAGATGCCCGCACTGGAAACATTTAATTGTTAATATCTGTACTTCATAGACATTGAAGAAGGAAGAAGGAAGAGGGAAGAAGGAAGAAGGAAGAAGATTTGAAAGTTGGAATTTTCTGTATATTTACGCTCTCTACTTTAAACGAAACTAGGAAAGCAAAAATTTTCTTGAGATACAATAGTAGAAAAATTATGCTCATAGGTAAAATAGGTAAATATGTATAATTGAAAAACAATACATAAATTAATTGCTCAAATTTACCACAATACTTTAGCCTTATCTACGACAACTATCTTGACAGGAAGTCAATTTATTCTTCCTTCTTCCTTCTTACTTCTTCCTTCTTCCTTCCCCCTAATTACTCAAAAGACAGAAACAAAAGACTCAAATTTGGATGCTGCTCAAAAAGCTGATCGAGAAGGTCTTCAATTTTTTAAACAACAAACAGCAGAATATCAAAAACAAGCAATAGAAAAATTTCAAGAGGCAGCAAAACTATATCAAATAGCAGGTGATGAGGCAAAAGCTGCTAATTCTCTTAACATGATTGGCTTAGTTTACCATTCCTTAAGTAACTATCAAAAATCTCTAGAATATTATCAGCAAGTTCTCTCATTGAGGGAAAAACTTAACCATCAAGAAGGAAAAGCTTATGTATTAGCTTCTATTGGCATAGTTTATTCTGACTTAGGAGAAAAACAACAAAGTCTAGATACTTTCAACCAATCATTACAACTATTTCGAGAACTAAAAAATATCACTCAACAAGCTTTTATGCTTCGTCAAACTGGTATGGTTTACTTTAGTTTAGGGGAAATAGAAAAGGCTAAAAACTCCTTCGATGAAACCCTGAAAATTCAAATAGCAGAAAATGATACAAAAGCTGAAGCAGAAACTCTTCAAACTTTAGCTATGATTTATGTTCAATTAGGAGATAATCAGAAAGCTAGCAAATATCTTAACCAAGCTCAAACACTGCAAAATTCAACAGCAAATAATGATTCTCAAATAGATACCTCTAATACAGAAAATTTGTTTGTTATCCCCACTACGATAGAAGAACATAAAGCTAGAATAGATGCTTTGAAAAAACAATTATCAAATCCCCTACTTCTATTTCTCTAGCTCGTGATCAGGTCTTTCTGATATAGAATCAGGTTATATAATATATGTTTATAATTCTATAATTACTTCAGTTACTTCAAGCCTTCAATCTCCCCTACTCCCCTACTCCTGTACTCCCCACCCCCAAATATATGATAAGTATTCAACAGGATTTGATATTACTCCTTTGCCAAAAGCAGGTACCGCTCCTTCAAACAGACGATAAAAATTGGGGTGCATCTCATATTTGCAAAAATACTTTTTTCCTATTAGACATCTGGTAAAAATCAAAAATAAAATCAATTATTATCCATAAATTATCAATTATTTCTCCCTGTTGCCTGTTGCCTGTTGCCTCTTTTCTGGAGATGTCTATTCCCTGTTCCCTATTCCCTAAAAGCGATAAATTTTTGGCTTTATTCAAAATTGATATGCACCCAAAAATTGAGCTTGTTGAATCCATTTTTGAACCAGATCGACAGTGGGACAAAGGTCACGTCTTTGCATAGTTGATACCTGTAATTTTAGGATTTGTTGGTGCAACCTGTGGATAGGTATTTGAGCTAGTTGAGTAACTGAAACAATACCAGCATGAAGCAGAAGTCCACAGTATTGACAGCCAATACTAGGAACTCTAGCTAAGTCTGCTAATGCCACCCATTTATTAATATATTGAAGATGAATTTGTAGTTGATTTGCTAGGGTTAATTTTTGTTGGGGAGTGTGGGTTATTTCTAGTAGTTTTCTCGTAGTAGTAATGCCATATTCTATTAGTAATTCTTGGTGTTGTTTACTTAAGCCTGGTAATTTTTCAATACACCAGTTTTGAGATTTTGTTGATTGTTTTTTTTGTGTTATTTTCATGTTTATTTTTTCTGTTTTTCAGCTTTGAGCAAATTATAAATTGCTCCTATACCTGATACCAATTACCAAAAATAATGCTATACTTTTGATTAATTCGCTATATCCAATTAACTAAGAGAAGAAATAGAGAATATAAAACAAAAATGCCTCTTAGTCTGAGCTTATAGGTAATTTACCAGACTTAATATTTTTCAGCCTTTGAGGGGTTTGACTATTGGGACTTAAACATTTTATGGTCAAAAAATGGCGCTCTTGTCAGTCTAGATAAAGAAATTACGTCAATGCCCTAAAAATGCCTATTCTATTTTGTGTAAGTCCCACTATATATATAGCAATCGTAAATCATTTGTAAAAAGTCAAAAAATAGATAAAAGCTTGAAACTTTTATCCCTGTCCCCTGACAGGAGTGAGCTACCAGGAGTATCTTTTGCCAACGCAGGGTTACAACAGTTAATGTTCCCAGATCCGGTTTCCCTTTTGCCAGATATTTTTATACAACCTTGCCGAGGGCAGCTATAGTAACTCTGTAAGTATATCGAATAAGTTGCTGCAAAACTTCTAATTTTCACTAATTATTTGGGCGTTGCTGAGTGGTAATGATTTTTAGATTAAGTATCAACGAAAAACATAAGTTTTTCAATTTTACTTTCAGCTAGTTACCATTAGATTTTAGCAAGGCCATTATTTGTTGGGCTTAATTTGAAGTTTTTACTTAAAATAAGTTTAATATCAGATTATCTTGCTTGTATTAATACTCAAAAAAAATCTGCCCAACTGAGCAGATTTATATTGTCAACATCTACTTTTTGGAGGTTTCTACCATCCTGCATTTAATCATACCAATATTTTGCATCTCGATCATAACAGTTTAATAATTGTTATCTAATTTATAATAAACTATAATAATAATTGCTTGAAAAAGTTCTAAATTAGAGGGTATAACCCCTCAATTTACCTAACTAAAGCTATAATCAAAACAATCAAGAAGAGTAGCAAAGTGATCTTCCTCTGGTTGTAAAACCGTGTTTCTATTTAATAAAAATGCTTTTATTCCTATATTAATTGCACCCTTATAATCAGCAGTTAAACTATCTCCAATATGCACAACTTCTTCAATAGCACAACCACATTTTTGTAAAGCAGCGACAAATATTTTTCGATCAGGTTTAGCTGCTCCTACTTCTGTAGAAATAGTCACATGATCAAAAAAATCTGCTAATTTCAACACTGCTAAAACTGGATAAAGTCGAGAATCAAAATTAGATAAAACTGCTAACTGGATTCCACGATCGCGCCACTTAGTTAATGCAGGTTTCACATCAGGATAAACAAACCAAGGTGCAGCAGTAGCAAAATGATTGTAAAGTTCTCTAAAAAAACTCCTGAAATCAGAAAACTGCTCAAATACTCCCAGTTTTTTGTAAGTTGCAGTAGCGACTTCGCACCACCACTCAAATTCCTGTTCGGGTATTTTAGTAGACTCAACTCCAGGAAATGCCATCGGTGGAGCTATTTTAAAACTTTCAAAAAAAGCTGCATTTACAGCAGAAGGCGAAACATCAACTCCCCACTGACTGGCAAACTGTTGATAAATCTCACCTACACTATCGCGCACACCAAATAAAGTGCCTACAGCATCAAGTAAAATAACTTTAGTCATATTTAAGAAGAAGTAAGAACTAAGAAGGAAGAAAGAAGAAAGAAGAAAGAAGAAAGAAGAAAGAAGAAAGAGGAAGATTGATATTCCCTTGTTTTAGATATTCCATAAGTCAACAGTAGTCATGGCAGTTGCTATATAGAACCCATTTAATATCTACAGGACTTACACAGATACACCATATATATAGGAGTTACTGCAGTTAACCCCTAGTATATATAGTGTATAATTTAATATTTTGCGTAAGTCCTGATCTATTTAAAAAGAGATGGGGAGGTGGGGAGTATTTTTTAACCTTTTTTTCCATATTCCTTGCCTACCAGTCTTTAATCATAAATTTAGGGTCAAATAAACAAAACACGATAGTGATTTTCAACATGAATGTAAAGATGATTAGAAGGAAAAAAAGAACTAATCATCAGGAAACTTTACGGAATAATTAAGCTTTAAAGTCTCTTCTTTGAAGAAGAAATAAAGACAAAAAATCTTTTTCGCCAATCCTATCGATTTTAAGCAAAGGTAATGATTAATGATTAATGATTAATTATTAGTTGTTGAAAAACTTGATAGTGCCTCTTGAATAGGATTAACTATCCAGTTGAAAGCAACTTTCATTTGATGATCCAATGTGGGCAAGCGATACAAATAAACTAAACGTCTTGCCAAATGTGCTACCTGACCATCCAGTTTAATTCCTAAACTGGTAAGAGTCGCGTTGTCAAGTCCCAATGCCATCATTTCACCCAATGGCTGATAGCGGAATGGTAACAAAGGTCGCCCAGTTACAGATGCCCAGATATTCCAGGCAACATAATCAGATTGTTGTATCGCTACTTGAGCAGTGGTGGGTACTTTTTGTCCGTCTGCATCTTGGCAGTCTGCTAAATCTCCGAGAGCAAAGATTTGTGTATTGTCTTGCACTTGTAGAGTTGCACTGGTGATGATTTGGTCACGCTGATTTTTTTTCAATGGTAATGACTTTACTACTGGGGCGACTTTTGTACCCACTGTCCACAAAACAATATCTACAGGAATGGTGTCAACTTGCCCTTTGTACTTTAAGGAAATTTGATTAGCTTCAATAGACTCAATTTCTGTTTCTAAGTCAATCCAAATATTTCTTTCAGACAATGCTTGAGAAGCTGCTTCCCGGTTAAATTCTGGGGATGTTCGCAGAATCATATCGCTGCGTTCGACTAATCTAATTCGCCCCTTGTCTTGCAAACGATCTGCTAATTTACAAGCTAATTCTACCCCGCTGTAACCACCCCCGGCAATGGCGACTCGAATTTTTTCGCGGTCTGATGCTTCTAAAACTCGTAACTTTTCTTGGAGACGGTAAGCATCATCAATGGTGCGGAATGGGATTGCATATTCGGCTGCACCTTTTACCATTTCCATTGGCGTTTCACCTCCCATAGCTAAAACGAGGCGGTCATAACTGAATGCTTGACCGTTTTCTAGTTTTACTTGTTGTTGGTTGATGTCAATTTCAGAGATAACGCCTTGACAAAAACGAATGTTGGTGTTGGTGAATAACTCTTCAAATGGTGGAGCTATTTCCCAGGTTTGTAATTCCCCGGTCACAAGTTCATATAATAGTGGGGCAAAGAGGAAGCGATCGCGCTGGTCTATCAGAATTATTTCTGGTTGTTCTGACGGTTGCCAGGGAAACTGGATTAGGCGAAGGGCGGTATAAAGTCCACCAAAGCCACCACCAAGGATACAAATGCGCTGAGATTTTTCGGTCATAGTTAAGTAGGGGAAGTTAATATTAGGTTACTTCTTTATAGGATAGCAATATCGGAAGGAAGAGGGAAGAAGGAAGGAGAAAAAAACATAGATCATAATTAAAGCTTCTAGGAGCTTAGTTGCCTAACCCCTACTACAGTTTAGTTTAGCCAAGGATGATATATAGTCATTTCAAATAAGAATGAAACTCTTTCAAGGTAAGAAGCGCTTGTATCAAGCTAAACTGAAATAACTATAATTCTATAATTAAAACATAAAATTTTTGATTTGGGTATTTCTAATACTTAGGGTATAGAGCAATGAAATTGGAGGATTATTTTTAATTTTTAAACTCTGATGATATTAGAATTAAAGGAGATATAATTGGTCTTGATGATGTTAATTAAGTTATCAGTTATCATTACCTTTTGTAATAGGAAGCTTTGAAGATGCTGAATTTTCTTTTTTATCCCCTTAAAAGGGGAGGTGTGAGACCTAATTTTTTTGGTCATAGCTGATGATTAGAAAGGATATACACCAGAAAAAAATCAGACTTAATTACTGACTTTAGGTTGAGAAAAAATTTATGCTATTATTTCTTGATTTTAATACCTCATCGCCTACAGGGCAGGGCTGTTTCATTCTAAACTGTGCCATTTTATGTATTGACGAAACCACGTTATTTACAGCTTTAGGAAATTTATCTTTCGCTTTAAGAAATTTATCTTTCGCTTTCTGAAAATCAATAAATTCATTGTCAAAATCTAGAATGAAATGACCATGCCTACAGGGTATCTACAATTACTTGGGCTTTGTAGATACGAAGCGGCCGATATAATACCAATTCCCAAAAATAATGCTATACTTCATTAAGACTTCAGTTATTAAATAATAATAATATTTCAGTAATGTTTTTCACATTTTTTGGCATTAAGCCAAGATATATTATATCTTTGAACCCTACTCCCTACTCCCTACTTCCTACTGTCAAGGAGATTTAGCAATACTTTTGATATTTGGTATAAAACTATCCCTATCCACTTATTCCTTTTCTCCTAGATAACTAAAAACCTTCTTCTTTCTTCAAAATATTAACCAGCAAATTACCTTAATCTTCATCTTCATCTGGCGGTCTAGTAATCACATCAAACAAGATTTTTGCTAAATCATTTTTATCATCAATTTCTTGAACTTCCTCACTTATTGCCTTAGCTTTTGCCAAATCACCCATCTTCGCAATAATCAATCCCGAAGCAGCATAAGCTGTAATCAAAAGATTAATTTGTTGCTCATTTTTTCGACTAGCTAATATAGTTTTTACCTCCTGCCAATCATCCGGTAAATTTTCCCTTTTTTTCACTTCATTAATTACCATATCAGCCAATTCTAGAGACATTTTCATATTATTTTTATAGAAAAAATAACGATAAGCACCTATCAAAATATCCAGATTTCCTTCAGTCTTAGCCAAAGCTTGATTAATATAATTTTCCGATGTCTCAGTATCTTCCCAATTTTCCACCGCCAACATCAATAAACTTTTGACATCTTCAGGCACATCATACCAGGAAAACTTATTTTCTTGAACTTGCATTTGTTTGACCTAATAACATTAATAATAATTACCTTAAAAGAAAAAATCTCAAATCTGCTAATCTTAACAACATTTTTACTTCTGTAGGTTGGGTTTCGCAAGAACCCAACAGATATAGTTCATACCAAATCCGGTTATCAAAAGTACCATTTTCAAATTCTTTTCTAACCCTTCTTTCCTTTACCTTACCTTTATAATAAAGGTTCTTTCTAAACAGGATTTATATCATGTCCGCTTAATTAGTGATAATACAGTTTTTAAGTGGTAGGTGTTAGGTGATAGGTGTAAATTTAACAGGGAAGACTTGATAGGAGTGGAAATTTGGGATATTTCTTCAACATTGAGAGGAAAACATTTTTATTATACTTAATCATCCGGACATGATATTAGTATCAGATGAACAACCATTAGCAATATCGGCATTAGTGAATTTAGCTATGATTTTCGTGCTTAGGGAATAGGGAATAGGTATGGAGGGAACAGGTAGGGAGGGAACAGGTAGGGAGGTTGCATGCAACATCCCTACAGATCATTTCGTTTACGGGTTGTTCGGGAGCAAGTAATGAAAAGGGTATTCATAATTCTTATGTTGATTACATTTAGTCCAAATATCTTATATCATGTCCGGATAATTAGTGATAAAAAAACTTTCTCCTTCTTCATTCTTTCTACCCTCCTGTCTTCTGTCTCCTGTCTCCTGACTCCTTCGTCGTTTATTTATAACTGTTCAACCGGACATGATATTAATTATTATGTTGATTCACCAACGCCGCAATATCAAATCCGGATAAGAGCGTGATCAAAAAAACTTTCTCCTTTTCCTCCTCTTCTTCTTGCTTCTTTCTTTCCTCCTGACTCCTGACTTCCCCTCCCCCTCCCAGGAGGGGCGAGGGGTGGGTTGACTCCTAAGTCGTTTATTTATCAGTATTCAACCGGACATAATATTACAATGCACCATCACCCAAAAATCATCCTATACTGAAGATATTTCCACATTAATGCCAACTCTAAAATCTAAAATTACTATGTTTATTCCTCTAGGTTTTGAACAAAAATCAATCGTCACCTCTCACGGTAGAATGGTCTACTACGCCAACGAAAAAACACCTTGGAAAACTGACACCGACAACATCGACGACTTGCCAACCCTAGTATTTTTTCACGGTTTCGGCGGTGGGTCATCTGCCTACGAATGGTCAAAAGTTTATCCCGCCTTTGCCTCAGAATACCGCATTCTTGCCCCAGACTTAATCGGATGGGGGCGTTCGGAACATCAGGCATTAGATTACAAAGTAGACGACTACATTACTACAATTACCGAATTTTTGGAACAAACTTGTCAACCTCCCACCAGAGTTATTGCCTCTTCCTTGACTGCTGCAATAATGGTGAGAGTAGCGATCGCTCGTCCGGAATTATTTAAGTCTCTAATATTGACAACTCCCGCAGGTTTATCTGACTTCGGCGACAACTACACCCGTAGCTTTTTCGCTCAACTGGTAAGTACGCCAATACTAGATCGTTTTATTTATGGTGCTGGTGTTGCTACTCCAGGAGGAATTAGAACTTTCTTGGAAAACAGACAATTTGCTAATCCCAGGTTAGTTTATGATGAAATTGTAGAGGCATATTTAGAGTCAGCAACTCAACCTAATGCTGAATACGCTGCTTTATCTTTTGTGCGGGGAGATTTGTGTTTTGATCTATCTCTATATATGAGTCAATTAACAATTCCCACGGCAATTATTTGGGGTAAAAAGTCGGAGTTTACAGGTCCAGAAATAGGTCAACGTTTAGCAGATTTGAATCCTGGAGCTGTGAAGATTTTTCAAACATTAGATGATGTGGGTTTAACGCCTCAATTGGAAGTTCCAGCAGTGACTATTGGATTGATTAAAAAATTCTTGAAACAGCTAAATAATGAATAATTAATAATGAATAATTAATAATAAAAATCATAGTAATTCGCTGATAAACTATCCGTTATTAATTATTGCAGGACTTATGTAGAAGTAGCTAAGTCATTGCGACTGTAACGGAGTGGAAGGTTTGCGCAGCATTCTGTAAGGAAAGCAATCTCAGAGATTTAGGAGATTGCTTCCTATCGTCGCAATGACAACTATTCAACCGGATTTTATATTAGGAAAACTCGTAGATAATACCCTATCTGTAGGAGGCAAATGCCATTTGCTCCTACCAAATGTCGTTGTTCTGCGTAAGTCCTGATGATTTTTATTTAACAATATTATTCTTCATAATTATCAATTATCAATTATCAATTATCCATTATCCATTATCCATTATTAATAATATCATTGTAATTTTTTGAGTTGATCTAGAGAGTCTTGATAGAACTTTTGATTTCCTTGTTGTTTGAATAAGTCCGCAGCTTTTTTAAAGTCTGATCTGGCTTTTTCAATATTTTTGTTACCCTTGTGAATCAAACCCCTGTTATGGTAAGCTTTAGCATATTTGGGATTGAGTTGAATAGCTTGGTTAAAGTCAGCGAGCGCCTTTTCATTTTTTCCCTGCTTGCGGTAAACAAGACCCCTACCGTTGTAAGCTTTAGCATATTTGGGATTGAGTCGAATAGCTTGGTTAAAGTCAGCGAGCGCTTTTTCATTTTTTCCCTGTCTGCGGTAAACAATACCCCTGTTATTGTAAGCAGGAGCATATTTGGGATTGATTTGAATAGCTTGGTTATAGTCAGCGAGCGCCTTTTCATTTTTTTCTAGGAGAGTGTAAACAAGACCCCTACCGTTGTAAGCCTTATCATATTTGGGATTGAGTCGAATGGCTTGGTTAAAATCAGCGATCGCCTCTTCATATTTTCCTTCGTTATAGTGCTTAACAGCCTTCTTCAAGTAACTTTCAGCATCCTGAGCGCTAGAATCTTTTTGACTAACGATCGCCTCTGAATTACCAGGAGTCAACCTATCGTCTCCAGTTGAATAACTTGGAGTAACAATTTCTACTGTACTTATTTCTGCTTCAGATTTACTATAGCCAACTAGAGCTATTGTGATTAATCCAATTATTAGTTTAGTAATATGTTTCATTATGGTTATTTAAACATTTTGAGATAGCTTTGACGGAATGCTCCGCAAAGGTTTCTAGAATTATACCAAATCCGCTTAGAAAAAGGTAGTTTATCCAAATCCTTCTAATCCTTTGGCTTTGAGTATTCAATAAATCTCCTATCTAAACCGGATAAGGAGTTCCCCTCACCAAAACCCTGGTCTTACTACAGAAATAGTTTTATTTCAAGGGCGATCGCTCTGAGGAAACCATAACGTTTGAGTAAAATAATATTATCAGGAAAGGCAAAAGGCAGAAAGGAATTGTTCATCCTGCCCTCTGCCTTCGTTCATTATTATCTTATCTTTAGAATTCGCTGTTCTTCAAATCTTTATCCCTACTCCCTACTCCCTCTTTTCTGGAAATGTCTATTTCATCTCATTCAAACGAATATCTTGCTGAGGAACAGGAATCTCTATTCCCTCTTGAACAAATCTTTCCTTAATTTGGTGAAGAGTTTCATTATATACCTGCCAGTAATCTGGAGTTTTAGTCCATCCTCCTACATACAGATCGACGAAGTATTCTTCAAATTTCCATGCAAATGTACTTGGTCTTGGTTCCTCTAATACTAGAGAATGAGATTTAAAAATATCCAAAAGTAATTGCTCAACTTTAGACAAATTCTCATTATAACCAACCCGAATTTGCAAACTAACGCGACGAGTATCTCTAGCACTATGATTAACGACCACACTACTCAAAATAGAGTTATTGGGAATTGTAATAATCTGACCAGTCCAACCTTTTATTTTTGTATGAGGGAGACTGATGGTGTCAATGTAGCCCGATGTTCCACATAATTCTACTTCATCACCTACATTAAACGGACTATAGACCATAATCATTAAACCACTAGCCAAATTTCCAATATTGGTTTGCAAAGCAAATGCCAAGATGAAGCTAGTACCACCAACTAAAGCGAGAATTGGACCAAGATTTATTTCCAATGCAGTCAATGCCAACAACACGCCAACACCAACAGTTGCTTGCCAGACAGTTCTGACCAAAAATTGACGCAAAGGGTCAGAAACTCCCCCTACAATTCGCAGACTCCTATTAGTCACAAAGCCTAAAATTGCAGCAACAATTACAGAAGTAGCCACAATTGCGGAAAAGATACCAATATTTTGGCCCCAACGTAAACCACCTTCTTCTGATTTGAGCCAACCAGCTATCCTTAACCACAAACCTTCAGTATCACTCACATCAATCTCGACACCACTAACAGATTCAATATATTGCCGGAAAGATTCAGCTTTGCCTCCTTTACTCTCAAATTCATCCAAAACAGTATCAAAGCGATCGGCAATAGCGGTTTGCTCTTGCTGAAGTTCAGTGACATCAAGTACTAATTGAGTTTTGACTTCCGATGCCACTTCACTAGAATCTTCGAGTTGCTTCGATAATGCTTCTAACTGTTTTTCTTTCTCTGCTAATTCCTGTTGACTATCTATATCATCTGTATTACTAACTTCATCTTCGATCGCTTCTGCTACCACTTCTAGATTTTCGGTAGCTTCCTCAGCTCCTTCACTTTGCTTTTTAACCTCAACAGCTTCCTCAACTGCTTCTTGAGCTTTGGCAAGTTCTTTTTGTGCCGCTTCTAGATTTTTTTCAGCTTCCTCTGCTTCTGTAGAACCAGGGGATGCACTCTTTTTTCTTGCTTCTGCTTCCTCAAGAGATTTCTGAGCTTTTTCTATAGCATCAACCGCTTCTTCAGATTTTCGGGTTTCCCTATTCTTGCGTTTGATTGCAATTTCAGCATCGCTAATTTCCTGAACTTTGGCTTTTAGCAAATCCTGCCAAGCTTTGGCCTCAACTTCTAACTCCTCCTGAGTCAGAGGTTTGAGCAAAAGCTTCAGCTCATCGACAGGAATTTGTGGTTCTTCTGTAGTAATTACTGCTATTGTGGCTGAAGTTTCTGTTTCTGATTCTTGGGAATTAGCTGGAGATACCCATAGTGTTAGAGTACAAGCAACTATCGTTAGGCAAAATGCTTGCCATTGATGGCTAAAGATAAATTTTTTTCTTTTTTTCATTAATCTATCTCACTAATAATAGGTGTTAGGTATTAGGTTTTAGGTATTGGGTATTATACCAATTTTATGTGAGGTGGCATAGAATTATGAAATTTATTAACTTGTCTATCTCGATCTACTGTCGTGTCAAGCTGAAAATGGTGTATTAAATTTTTGAGTATAATTCTTGCTCTGACTAAGGTTTGGAGAATTTTCCTAAAACACTATTTCAAGCTTGACGCGCTACTACAGTCAACTCTGATTAAAATATTAGGCGTTGGTGAAAAGAGGTATGAGATCATGTCCGGATCAGAGCGCGATAGAACTCCGTGACCTTTACGCGACCAAAAAACTTTCTCCTTCTACTCGGGGTTTTTTCTTCTTTTTGACAAGACAACCCCCTGTTTATAGGATAAAATTCCTCTTTTGTACTGTTACTTACTTCCAGGAAAAATATCGCAGGCATTTCTGGATTTGTGAAATAGGAACTGTGCATATAGATAATGAAACTTTTACCAGATAAATTGTATTTAGGTTGATATAATTCAAAATCATTTTTCTCTATTTCTGAAAGTTTACCTCTAAACCCTATTCCATAAGGGGAACCAGATTTATTTCTGAAATTATCCACCCTTTGATGAAATTTAAGAAAGTTATTCTGGGATTCTTCTCTACTTCTAAGATATATTAGTTCTAAATAATTTTTCTCAAAAAAAATAAACCTGGAACTGGTTCCTTGTTCAGTATGCTCCCTAATTTCAGAAGGAGAAAAACCTAGTGATGATATTTGATTTATCGCATCCGCATCATCTTCAACTATTCTAAAAATATGGTCTACTTCCAGATTTTCATACATATTTTAAATCCACTTTAAAATTTTGGTAGTAGTATAAGCGATCGCTAAGAAAAAATCAATTCCTCAAATATCGGTTTTTTTGACTTTTATGGGTTGATAGCTAAACCTTTCCATAAAATTATTTCAGCTACTACCTACAACAAACACTTATCCAACTTTTTCGCCATTGTCTCAGCATGACTCCACCACTTCTGACCACCCACCCAAATTCTTGAAGGTAAATGACCAACTGGTGCCCAACTTCTAAACTTAAATCCTTGATGACGAAAGTGCATATTATAAGTCAACCAACCAACCTGACTACAAAATTCTCCATAATCTTCATCCACACTTTCATAAATCTGTTTTTGCACGCTAAACCCAAACTTCCCTTGACTATACTTCACCCAAAGGCGATCGATAGTCAGCAAGTCTTCACAAGGCAAATTATCAATATCATCCCTAAACAAATAACTTTTTCTCCTCTTCCCCAAAGCATCACATAAAACTCCCCAGGTTTCCATATCTGCTTCCCGCCACTTTTGCACTGCCAACAAATACTGCAATTTCCTATACTTTATCCCCACTGCTGAAATTAACTGATTTTCATCGAGTGCCATAACTTGGGGAATAAACCTTCCTACCAAACTCCGGACCGATGGCAACACAGACAACTTTTGATTTACTAACGCCAAAGACTCAACATTTTTCACAGGTCGCCTAACAATATTAGACCTAGACTCCAACACCTCCAAAACTTGTTCCGCTGTCTGATAGCGTTGACTCACAGAATTTTGCAATAATTTATCTAATATATTGCCCAGACTTTGACTCACACTACCCCCACTAGGCAAAAAATCTCGCCATCTCCAACAGTCATTGATGACATCGAACATATCCCACGGTGCAACATCCGTCAGTAAATGAATGCAAGTTACGCCCAAACTAAATAAGTCACTTGCTGGCAATGCTTTCCCTCTGGTTTGCTCCGGTGCCATATATTCTGGACTACCAATAATGGTACCAGTGCGAATTAAAGCAGTACCCGTCAGCAACTTCGCTACGCCAAAATCAATTAATACAATTTCCCCCACTTTTCCTAATTTTTCCAGTTGATTTTCTCCAGGTAGGTGGGGTGGTTTTTGATAGTTAATAGGTGGAGAAATACGACGAATAATATTTTCTGGTTTTATATCCCGATGAATAATTTGATGTTGATGAATAAACTGCAATACTGGCAGTAAACTTCGCAAAAATTGCCATATTTGTTCTTCGTTAAATACCCCCTGTTGTTGTAATTCTTGCTTCAGTGTCAAACCCTGAATATATTCCTGCACCAAATACAAATTTTGATTGTGTTGGAAGTGAGCTAACAATAAAGGAATTTGTGGATGTTGCCCCAACTGTACTAACCGCATCACCTCTCGCCGAAATAATCTTGCTGTTGTGTGATGACTTTCGGGGTCTTGGGTAGGACATGAAAGTTGCTTGAGAATACATGGGAGCTTCAGAGGATGTTTTTCATCTACGCCCAAAAATGTTTTGCCAAAACCTCCCTGACCAACTTTTTTCAGAAGACGATAGCGTCTGTGGAGGAGTAGGGGCGATCGGCAACTCTGGCAAGAGCTTGCTGTATCTGGATTTTCAGGATTGGGACATTGAGGGTTAACACAATAACTCATTGAGGGGTTGGTTTTAGATTTTAGATTTTTGTCTAGGGGGTTTACAAATATAATTTAGTGATGCTATAGTAGTTTACTGTAAGAAAAATATGTATGGCGAGCGTGGCCAAGTGGTTAAGGCAGTGGTTTGTGGTTCCACCATTCGTGGGTTCGAGTCCCATCGTTCGCCCTTTTTAATATTATAAAGTCTTAAAGGCTCTGACAAAAACTCAAATAAAAATTGACAACTTTGGTAGGGTGTAGACATCTACAACCCTAAAATTTATTTATTCTTATTGTTCTCCATCGTCGGACACAGGGAATTGTTGACTTAACTCCTGAACAGTTTGTTGAATCACACTCAACTTCTCATCTATAGAAGCTAAAATTTCCTTGGGGTTATTATCAGTAGGTTCTTTTTCAACATACTGCACTGCTTCTTTTGCCCAGTTGCGGATACCTATGGGAGCAAATGCTTTGAAAGTATAGCAATGAGCGCTGGCATCTTTACATGTTACATAGATATTTGCAATGTAATATAAAAGTAACTGTATGAGCTGTATTTTTCATAAATTAGGCGATCGCTAAACCTTAAAGTTTTAAGGATGTCTGTAATGGTATTGATAATTTACAGTTTATAGCTTGAAATTGTTTAC
>NZ_JAAHGU010000069.1:0-33991 GCF_010692685.1 Okeania sp. SIO2F5
TCTCCATCACCAGACAAACACTTACCCCACTGTTGAATACTCTCAGCATATTGATGAATATTGTCTAAATTCAGGAGACTATTTCCCAAGTACAAAGTACCTTTTGCGCCATGAGAAATAATATGAATTGTCTCTACCTGATGGTAATTACCTAAGTTTTCGGCTATTTGGTTTATACCATTTCCATTGGGTTGTAGGATAAATACTTTTGTATCAAGGTCAATCTCTGAAATTAAATGACGGTAATTTTCTACCTTAGAGTCGATGAATAAAAGTTTAGTTAAATTCATAATTGTGGAGGATTTTAAAGGAGTATTAATTAATTCAATCAATAACAGATTGTCCATTGCCATCTACTTTTTCTTTATTAAAAGTTTAGATTTTTCTAGCTCAAAAATTCTCTATTTTATTAACCTGATGTTAACTATAAGCACATTTGCTCAACACCAAAAAATTAATTATTCAAATGCGCCATATTTGGTGTAAAAGTGAAAACAGAAACAGTCAAACGATGAGTTATGAAAATATTAATGGCCATGATGCAATGAGAGTTGATATCAACTTAAGCATTAATTGACAAAAAAATCAGAGATTATAGCAGAAGGAAGAAGGAAGAAGGCGATTAGTTATTTAGGAAAGAGGGAAGAATCTTGCGTTGTCTGAGTTTTAAATTTTTGATATGTCCGCGGCCTTTCCTTCGACTGCTATATCAGACTTAGGCAGGAATTCCTCTAATGTAGAAAGTTGTTAAATTACGATAAACTATGAACATACAGACAGTTGCAACACAACCTTTTAGTGACCAAAAACCAGGCACTTCAGGACTCCGCAAAAAAGTGCCAACTTTTAAACAACCCCACTATCTAGAAAACTTTATTCAGTCTATCTTTGATAGTCTAGAAAACATTGAAGGTCAAACATTTGTGCTTGGTGGTGATGGTCGCTATTACAACCGTCAGGCGATCCAAATAATTTTGAAAATGGCTGCTGCTAATGGGGTGGGTCGAATGTTAGTGGGTCAGGGTGGTATTCTTTCTACTCCTGCTGCTTCCTGTATTATTCGTAAAAATCAAGCCTTTGGTGGTATAATCCTTTCTGCTAGTCATAACCCAGGTGGACCTGAAGAGGACTTTGGTGTTAAGTACAATATTAGTAATGGTGGTCCTGCACCGGAAAAAGTGACAAGTGCCATCTATGAACGCAGTAAAGTTATAGATAGCTACAAAATAATGGAAGCTGCGGATATTAATTTAGACCAATTGAGCAGTCATCAGTTAGGGGAAATGACTGTAGAAGTTATTGACTCTGTGGCAGACTATGCTGAGTTAATGGAATCATTGTTTGATTTTGGCAAAATATCAGAACTACTCAAGTCTGGTAAGTTTCGGATGTGTATGGACTCATTACACGCTGTGACTGGAGGTTATGCTAAAGATATTTTTGAGCAACGGTTAGGCGCTCCCGCAGGTACAGTGCAAAATGGTATACCTCTGGAAGATTTTGGCGGGGGACATCCAGACCCGAATTTGGTATATGCTCACGACTTGGTAGAGGTCATGTTCGGAGATAATGCTCCTGACTTTGGTGCTGCTTCTGATGGGGATGGCGATCGCAATATGATTTTAGGTAAAAATTTCTTTGTGACTCCTAGCGATAGTTTGGCAGTATTGGCGGCTAATGCTAAATTGGTTCCTGGATATAGTTCTGGTTTGGCTGGTATTGCCCGTTCAATGCCAACTTCAGCAGCACCAGACCGAGTAGCTGAAAAGATGGGTATTGACTGTTATGAGACTCCCACTGGTTGGAAATTTTTTGGTAATTTGTTAGATGCGGACAAAGCTACTCTTTGTGGTGAGGAGAGTTTTGGTACAGGGTCTAATCATGTGCGGGAAAAAGACGGACTTTGGGCAGTTTTGTTCTGGTTAAATATTTTAGCAGCACGGAAAGAGTCTGTAGAAGATATTGTGAAGGAACACTGGAAAATTTACGGTCGCAATTATTATTCTCGCCATGACTATGAAGGGGTAGAAACAGATAAAGCTAATACTTTGATGGGAAATTTGCGTTCCCTATTATCTTCTCTTCCAGGAAAGAAATATGGTCAATATGAGGTGAAATATGCTGATGATTTTAGCTATACTGACCCAGTAGATGGTAGTGTAAGTGCAAAGCAGGGTATTCGTATTGGTTTCACTGATGGTTCTCGCATTGTGTTCCGACTTTCAGGTACAGGTACTCAAGGTGCAACTCTGCGGTTATATGTGGAAAGTTATGAACCAGATGCTAGCAAACATGACGAAGATACTCAAGCAGCACTATCTCCTTTGATTGGTATAGCAGACGAAATTGCTCAAATTAAAAATCTTACAGGCAGGGAAAAACCCACTGTAATTACCTAATTTTTTAGGTAGGAGGCAAGAGGTTGATTTAATTAGGATTTACGCACCTGCAACATATTTTTGTCCGAAGCGACCAACAGGGTTTGCGCAGCAGTCCGGAACGGAAAGCAATCTCTAGTCCTAGTTTTTCGTACCTCATGCGTAAGTCCTGTTTTTGTTAGTTTTCAAGATAATTTACATACGGAGATACATAGTTATGTTAGAACCAGCAAAAACTGTAGAGTTATTTCACAAACATCTAGATCAAAAAACTTTTGCACCAGGATATGTAATTTTTGAAGATGGGCAAAAAGCTGATGTAATGTATGGAATTATTGAAGGAGTAGTCGAATTATTTGTTAATGGTCAAGTTGTGGAAACAATTGAAAAAGGTGATGTTTTTGGTGAAGGAGCGCTAGTTCACGAAGAGCATATTCGAGCTTCTACTGCTATTGCTAAAACAGAATGTAAATTAGCTTATCTTGACCAAGAACGCTTTTTATTTGTAGTTCAAGAAACACCTTTATTTGCCCTGTCTGTAATTCGGAGTTATTCCGATCGTCTTCGTCGCTTTAAGCATTCTATCTAGTTATTAATATCATGTTCGGTTGAATAGACATCTCCTCCAAAAGAGGGAACAGGGAACAGGGAACAGGGAACAGGGAACCCACCCCTCGCCCCTCCCCCTCCCAGGAGGGGAGTAATTGATAATTTATCATTTTCTTTGTGGGTTTAATACCCCACCGTCAACGGGGGTGTTCACGCATTACTTGGGGGAGCGTAGACGCGGAGCGGCCCTTCGTTGACTATCCCCATGTAATTTTCCTCCTGTCTCCAGTATAGCTGTCTCCTGTCTCCTTCTTCAAGGATAAGAATTGATTTTATTTTTGATTTTTACCAGATATCTAATACTTATAAATAACTGTTGTGAGTCCTCAGGAGTCAACCCACCCCTCGCCCCTCCCCCTCCCAGGAGGGGAAGAAAAGAGGAATACACAGGAAATATTGGTATTGGGGGTATTGATAATTTCAGTATTTCTTTGGTACTGTCGGTACTATCAGTCCTTAAGTTTTATTATAACTGATTATCCGCAATTCGTAGCTCCCCCGGAGGGGGAACATAACATCAGCTATTTATTATCAACTTGATAAGTGTAAAAAAAAAATTGGTGACGAGCTTTTTCAGTTTAACTATATGCTCTTAATACCATTTTCAAAAAATACTGTTACAGTGCTTTATTCTGTTGTTAGAGGTCTTGAGATTGGGTGCATCTCATATTTGCAAAAATACTTTTTTCCTATATATTCCCTGTTGCCTGTTGCCTGTTGCCTGTTGCCTAAAAATGATAAATTGTTGGCTTTATTCAAAATTGAGATGCACACTTGAGATTAATACTGTAGCGACCTTTTTTGAATTTGGTATAACAATAATATATTTGACAAATTGATAGTGTATGTTAAGGCACAGAAATCCAGAAGTTAATTTGGTAAGTTATCCATAAAGTCAAACACAAAACTAACGTGCCGATAATTTCATCCATTCCATAATGAATTAAAAATTTGTTCTGATATAATACTGAGGTTGTAATTAACTAAAAATACTCCTAATGAGCAAGAAAAAACCACAATAAATTGGTGATTACTCAGTCTCCAAATTTTTAACTGAACTGCATGAATACTTGAGGAAGTTCTCAAGCTTATTATGAAGTAATGTAGGGATAAATTATTAGGTAAACTAGGAACTTCAGATCATACTTGAAGAAGAAAGAGAACTAACTCAATAAATGAAAATAGTTACTAAAAAAATGTCTTTTTTTTGGTGCTCTAAATGACGTTCTTTCAGCTGCAGATAGATTAGTTAATGCTCAAAGTATGGTATCAGAATTGGAATTGGATGAAGATTTGTATGGAAATACAGTAGAAAATTAGTGCAAACAGCTTTGTCCTAATATCTCAAAGTATATTGAATGCTAGGAAATTATCGACTAAACCATAAGTAAGTAACTTATTCTCAAAGGGAGAAATAAATGGCTAAGAATTTACTCGAACAACTACGAGAAGTAACCATCGTTGTTGCGGATACAGGCGATATTCAAGCAATCGAAAAATTTCAACCACGGGATGCTACTACTAATCCCTCATTAATTACTGCTGCAGCTCAGATGCCACAGTATCAGGAAATTGTGGATGAAACTTTGAAGAAGGCAAGGGAAGAGTTGGGAACAGATGCTACTCCTTCTGATGTAGCAAATTTAGCATTTAAGAGACTGGCAGTTGCTTTTGGACTGAAGATTTTACAGATTATTCCAGGGCGAGTATCTACAGAAGTTGACGCACGACTATCCTACGATACAGAATCAACTATAGCTCAAGGACGAGATTTAATCGCTCAGTATGAAGCAGCAGGAGTCTCTCGCGATCGCATCTTGATTAAAATCGCTTCTACATGGGAAGGTATCAAAGCAGCAGAAGTATTAGAAAAAGAGGGTATTCACTGCAACTTAACCCTACTCTTTGGTCTGCATCAGGCGATCGCCTGTGCTGAAGCTGGCGCAACTCTGATTTCTCCCTTTGTAGGTAGAATTTTAGACTGGTACAAAAAAGAAACTGGGCGAGACTCTTATCCTCCTGCGGAAGACCCCGGTGTATTATCTGTGACTCAAGTCTACAACTACTACAAGAAATTTGGTTACAAGACTGAAGTCATGGGAGCTAGTTTCCGCAACATTGGTGAAATCACAGAATTAGCAGGTTGCGACTTGTTGACTATTTCGCCTGGTTTGTTGGGTGAGCTAGAATCAACTACAGGGGAACTACCAACGAAACTTTCTGTTGAGAAAGCTGCTGAGTCTGATGCAGAAAAAATTGCCTTAGACAAAGAAACCTTTGACAAGATGCACGCTGAAAATCGGATGGCATCTCAAAAATTGGATGAAGGCATTAAAGGTTTCTCCAAAGCATTAGAATCATTGGAAAATCTGTTAGCAGAACGCTTGACTCGTCTAGAGGGAGTCACTCATGCAGCAGAAGATATTTTCCATATCTATGACTTAGATGGTGATGGTTTCATCACTCGTGAAGAATGGGCAGGAACTGATGCTGTATTTGATGCTCTAGATATCAATCAGGATGGTAAAATTTCTCCAGAGGAAATGGCATCTGGTTTAGGAGCTGTATTCCAATTGGCGAAGGTTTAGTCCTCAGATAGCAGTTAGCAATTAGCCAATTTAATTGTTGGCCAGTGGGAGTATCCTGCTCCCGTTTCTTGATTTAATTGGGAGCAAGGCGGTCACATTATCTCAACGTTGGTTGAAGACCCGCGCTCTCCCGTAGGGGAGCGTCGTATGGGAAAACCAATCAATGTTGCAGTTCTAACAATAGTATGCTATAGTAAAAATAATAAGGCTACTGGGCTAGCAGTGTCTAGGGGAGCCGTCGGATTGGCGACGTACTGTGGAGCGACCGTAAGACCGAAAAGAGGTTTGGCCTTGGAGGCAGGTGCTATGTTAGCGCAGCTCCTCTGTCAAGAGGAAGCAGAAAGCCCCTATCAGTGATGTTAGGGAATCCCGCGTTGTCGCGTAAGCGCAACGTCGGGAGCATTGACTTAATCAAATAATAACGATATTATACGTTATAAAGCGTACTATTAGACAGGCTGTGTTCACAAATAAATGAAATCCATTAGAACCAAACTTAAATTAAATAATCAGCAAAAAACTCTGATGGCTCAACACGCGGGGTATAGCAGATGGTGCTATAACTGGGGTTTAAGTTTGTGGAATGCTGCTTACAGAAATGGTTACAAGCCTAATGCTCGAAAGCTAAGAGAGGTTTTTACCAACCATACAAAGCCTTTATACCCTTGGATGAAAAACTTGTCATCTAAAGTTTACCAATATGCTTTTATCAACTTAGGTGAAGCATTTAAAAGGTTCTTTAAAGGATTAGGAAAATACCCAAAGTTTAAAAAGAAGGGTAAATATGATTCATTCACAATAGATAATTGTGGAAAACCAATAGAATTAAATGGATGGAATCATAAATTACCTTTTATTGGTATGGTCAAAACTTATGAACCAATTGAAGCAACAACTAAAAAAATAACCATTAGTAGACAAGCTGGTGATTGGTATCTCAGTTGTAGCTATTAATTTCATTCTCATACTACACCAAAAAAAACTGATGTTATTGGTGTAGATTTAGGTGTGAAAACCCTAGCTACACTAAGTGATGGTCAAGTATTTGAAAGTGTGAAACCACTTCAGAAATTTGAAGCTAAGTTATCTAGGCTGCAATACCTAAATCGTCACAAAGAGGTAGGCTCTGCTAACTGGAAAAAGGCACAACAGAAGATAGCTAGATTGCATAGAAAAGTAGCAAATATCCGTAAAGATGCACTTCATAAATTGACAACATACTTAGCCAAGAACCACGGCAGTGTTGTCATAGAAGATTTAAATGTCAGCGGAATGTTACGCAATCATAAGCTAGCGAAATCTATAGCCGACCAAGGATTTTATGAGTTTAGGCGACAGCTAGAATATAAGTGTCAATGGTACGGATCTGAGTTGGTAGTCATTGATAGATTTTTCCCATCCTCAAAGACTTGCTCGAACTGCGGTCATGTTCAAGATATGCCCTTGGAGCTGAGAACTTATGATTGCCCAGAGTGTGGGTTGTCAATAGATAGAGATTTAAACGCTAGTATTAATTTGAGAGATGCGGTCGGCTTGCCCGTGAATGCCTGTGGATGAGTAGCTGCCGACGGCCTCAGTTGAAGCAGGAAGTAAACAGTAAAATGTCATGTTATGACGTTTTATATCGGTTTTATGAAGCAGGTGAAGAACTACTACCGAAACCGAATAAGGTGTTATTGTAATCAGTTCCATCATCAAAGTCAAGATTGAAAATATTTGAGCCAAAGGTATCATTAAAGAATGGTTTAAAACCACCACCAAAGAAATCGATAGTATTTTTAGCGCTCCAACGCAGTCCATCTGCGGTAAACTCATGACCAACGCTACCTAAACCATTCAAACCGAAACCAACTATAGTTGCATCACTTCCAATCAGGTATTCGGGGTTGAAACCAAATAATTTTAAAGGAGTAATTGAGTCTGGAGCAGCTTCAGCAAGTTCAAGTATGGCAATATCTGTACCATCTAATAGTACAAAGGTATCATCTTTTTCTAAAATATTACTTACGGAAATATTAGCTAATATGCTATTTTCTGAATCATCACCGCGAAACAAAACCCTCAATTCATCGGAGAAAACATTCTCAACACAATGTTGGGCAGTAAGGACATAATTATTTGCAATTAGTGAACCAGTACAGTCACTTTTATATTCAAGTTTTTCACGATCAAAGATTAAAATGTCAGTTACAGCCGTAAAAGGGGCACCTAGTTCTATAGCAGTGCTAGCTCCTGCGGTATCATTTATTACTATACCTTTTACGGGAGATTGAAAACTTTGACTTGCTATGAGACCAAGTACACAACGCAAAGCTATTTGGCTAATCTGAATATTTTTGCAAGATTTGAGTATGGAAGGGTTAAATATTTTTTGTTGTTTGAAATTGTTAGAAAAGTATATGCTCATTGCCTGGTTCCTTTAATTTCTTTGAGTTTTATTTCAACGGGAATGACACGCAGATATGTCTGAGCCTAGTAATTTATTCTGATAAAGTAAAGATAGCAATTTTCTTACACTATGACAATACTACTTAAGTAAGATAAATTATATTAGTGTAAATTCTGTAAATATACTAAGGACAGGAGCTTCAGCAAATATAGATGAGAAAAATATTAAAAATTCTTCATCAAAACTTCATCAAAACTTCATCAAAACTTCATCAAAACTTCATCAAAACTTCATCAAAACTTTATAAATTTAACTTCCAGGGTGTAGTTTTTGAGGTTAGGTTTGATTCTGATTGAACTAGGTTTTAGCTGTTATATCAAATCCGCTTAATTCGGTATAAAAAAATGTTCCATCTTCAGTTATTGCTAAATCTTTTTATATCTCCCTATCTCCCCATCTCCCCATATCCCCATCTCCCCACACTCTTATTATCTAATTACACCAATACTACCGGATTTGATATGACCTAAAAATTGGTATTGACGCTATTTATTCTGACCCCTGACCCCTGACTCCTGACTTCATTCCCTGTTCCCTAATTGATAAAAATTATCCCCACTCCAACTAATCTTAAGAGTAGGGATTAATATTAGTTCCAATATTTGGAAATATAGCACTTGTATGTAAAAGTTAAGTAGATTAACTAACCTTGAAAGCTGAGATATTTTCAGAGGAAGTAACAAACTAATAGCTAATTGCCATCATATTATATGCTGTCCGTTTCATAGCGCTTCAAAAACTGTCGTCTTCTCCTCTTGCCGGACACCATATTACTTTCTTTTACGCTTGAGCAAAGAAAATGTTGCAAAAACAGTACCAAATAATCCTATTGTTGTAGTGGGTTCTGGTGTGGATGCCAGTTTCACATTATCAACTAAAAGTCCAGACAAACCTCCAATCTCTTCTGCATCTGCAACTCCAAATCCTAGAGTATAAGTTCCAGTTTCAGGAATCACATAAGAATAACTTTGATACCCAGTTTCGCTGAAGAAGGCAGTATCAGAATCAACGAAGTCAGAGAAAGTATCAGCTAATAAGTCTATGAAAGGATTATTGAATACATCACTGGCAAGGGAGACAAAAGAAAAATCGTTTAAGAAATCATCAGGTGTCCATTCATCTGTCAAAAAGTTGAAATCAAAAGTTAGGACATCTCCTGCTTTTGCTTGGAAAGTTTGCTTGATAGCAGAACCTGCAACGATCAAACTACCTGATACGGCATCCAAATCTCCTGGATCTAACTCTAATAGTTCTTCTATTTCATTAGTACTAGCAATCCCTAGAAATTCATCATTAACTATTAATGCTTGAGAATCTCCCTGTGACGTTGATACAGGAAAAGTGCTATTTGTGACACCAGCAGAACCTCTTCTACTCCAACCAGTCAAACCTTTTTCAAAACTACTATTCTGAATATCATCTGTAGGTTCGAGAACAACAGGGACAAAATCACCAACAAACTCAGCACCAAATGATTCTATAAATTCACGGTGTTCTGTAACTCCTGTCCACCAGGATACATCTCCAAATGTACTGAAGTCAGAGGAACCACCAGTAACCACTCCGGCAATTAAGTATTCATCATTTTCTGGATTTCTTACTAGAAGTGGGCCACCACTATCGCCAGCAGCAGTAGTTCCTTCATTGTCTAAAGGATCTTTACTACCAATACTGTTATTTTCTTCAGTTCCATCATCATAATCAGTGTTAATAATATTTGATTCAAAGATAGCATCAAAAACTGGATCGAAAACACTACCAACAAGACCGATAAAGTTTTCAGCACCCCACCGCATACTATCTTCATTAAAATTACTCCCTTCATCGCCTACACCAATTTCACCAAAACCAACCATAATTGCTGGATCGTTTGGATCAGTTGTAATCAGGTGTTGGGGATCGGAGCCAAATAATTTTAAAGGCTTGATGTCTTCTGGAGCAGCCACTTCAAGTTCAAGTACAGCAATATCTGTACCATCTAAGTCACTGAAGGTGTCATCTAGAAAAGAGATGTCACTGACTGCAATATTTGTTAAGGTGTCGTTCTTTTCATCGCTAAATCGAACGCTCACATCTTCAGGAAAAATCTCTCCAAATTCAAAAGGATTGAAACAATGTTGGGCTGTGAGTATATACTTTTCTGCAATCAGCGAACCAGTACACTCACTAACAAAACCATCTTGATCTTCATCGAAAAATAAAATGTCAGTGATAGCAGTAAAAGGAGAACCTATCTCTATAGCAGTATCAGATCCCGCAGTATCATTTATTACTATACTTCGTACTGATGTTTGAATGCTCTGGCTGGCCACTAAACCAAGTATGCAACTAAGCCCTATTTTGCTAGTTTTTTTTATTTTAAAAGATTTGAGTATGGAATGATTGAATTTTGCTTTTAGTTTGTTATTTTTTGATAAATGAAGACCCATTGCCTAATTCCTCTAGATGATGAATGACATCGAGTTCAGACTAAGTTTGTCTAACCCAATTGACTTTTTCTTAATAGTATAGCAATTCTAACAAAGTAGGGTAATGGATTTTATATTATTCTTAAAATGTATAAAAAACTGAAGATTTGTTTTTAATAAAATAGAGAATATACAGAGGAACAAAAATCAAATTTCTTCATCAAAGTTTCATTATAGCTTCATCAAAACTTCATATAAGTTTATAGTGCTTTTCACTTGAGTGAAGCAAATGATTTCTCCTCTATGCCTTCTGGAATCTACCTCTAAGGTCTCTTTGCTTTATCTAAATTAAAACTGCTGTAACTTGCATAGGTAGTTAAGTAGCACTCTCTGTGTATCTACGGAGGAGCAGTCTATTTTCTAGGCGTTGGTAAATCAAGAGATGAAACTTTAACAGTAGTCTGTTTCTGATACCTCTAAATATTTTACCAAAGTAAGTGATGGGTATCACCCCTAGTGCCGCTACGCGGAAGTCAAAAGTCAAAAGTCATGCATCGAGTGTGTAATTCTGAGGTCCCCTCAGAATGTAAGACACACTCAAGACAGTTAAAAGTATTGATTGGTAAGGCTTTTAGGATTTTGTAACTGGTTAGTTATTTCTGCCATCCTGCACTAGTAGAAAATCATCTTACCAATTACCAACGCCATTTTCTATGATGCTGAAACGTGCCTGTTAATATTGATGATTAATCAAGCAGAAAAAAACCATACTTTGGCGTTGGTAAAGCGCGTGTATGATATTCATCTTAAATTCTTTAGGAGTCAACCCACCCCTGCCCCTCACAGGAGGAGATGTCAGTCGGACTTCCTCAGGAGAGAAGAAAGAATCAGAAACCCCGAGTAGAAGGAGAAAGTTTTTTGGTGGCGTTAAAGGTCACTGAGTTCTATCGCCTTCTTCTGCGGACATCATATCATACCTCTTTTCACCAACGCCCATACTTTTTGCTGACAAAAAATTTTTGAATTAGTAGTCAGTAATCAGTAGTCAATAGTCAGTAGAAATGAGAATAGGGTCGATGGGAATTCTCACCCCACTAACCCCATTGATATCCTCTGTAAGGTAATGTATTCAACCAATAAGGGAAAAGATAATAATCTTTTTTTCTGTTTTTACATCTAGTTAGTAAAAAAGATGTAACATATTATACTATCTTCTCCATTAATTATCGGTTGTAAAGTTGAGTAATTTGTAGTAAGCGATCGCTCAATTCTTGACTCAAAAGCTCTGAAGTGGTATAGCGCCAGCGCCAGTTACCAGGAGTAACACTAGGGTCATTCATGCGAGCGCCGTTATCTAAGGAAAGAACATCTTGGAGAGGGAATATTGCCATATCAGCAACGGAAGCAGAAGCTAAACGCATGAGCGACCAACTGATTTCATGGATGTCGCTATCACTAGCATAACCCAAATATTTAGCAACGTGCTGTCTTACTTCCTGAGGAGCTTGTAACCACCAACCGACAGTAGTATCGTTATCGTGAGTACCCGTATAGACTATGCAGTTGTTAATATAACTATGAGGTAAGTAGGGATGATCTGCCTCACCACCAAAAGCAAACAATAATATTCGCATTCCCGGGAATTCAAAGCGATCGCGCATTGCTTCTACTTCTGGAGTAATAATTCCCAAATCTTCTGCCAAGATCGGTAGAGTTCCTAGAGCTTCCTGTAATTTGGAAAATAATTTGTATCCTGGTGCTTTTACCCATTCGCCATTAATAGCATTATCTTCCCCTGCGGGTACTCGCCAGAAAGCTTCAAAACCACGGAAATGATCCACGCGCACGACATCTACATATTGTAAAGTTGCTCTAAATCTTTCGATCCACCAAGCAAAGTTAGTATTGATTAAATTTTCCCAGTTATAGACAGGATTTCCCCATAACTGCCCAGTTGCACTAAAATAGTCTGGTGGTACTCCTGCTTTCCATGCGGGTTCTAAAGTTTCTGGGTTGAGGTCAAAGTTTTCTGGATGACTCCAAACCTCTGCGCTATGATGACAGACATAAATCGAAACGTCACCAATAATTTTGATATTTTTCCCGTGGCAGTATCTGCGGACTTTTGTCCATTGTTCAAAAAACTGAAATTGCAAGAACTTATGATATTCAATACTATCGTGTAATAGACTTGTTGCTATTTTTACTGCACCTGGTTCTCGACGAGCTAAACCTGGTTCCCATTGATTCCATGTTTTATCTGGATTGGCCTCATGCAAAGCCATAAATAGAGCATAGTCATCCAGCCAATATGATTGTTGTTGAGAAAAAATTTCGTATTCTGGAGGAATGGCTTGTTTGAAGCGATCGTAAGCTTGCTGGAAATATTTAGTTTTGTGGGGAATAACTTCTGCAAAGTTGACTCTAGCGTATGCTGGGTCACTTTCTGATGGTAGAGGTGTGAGTTCATCAGGATTTAATAGTCCTTTCTCTGCCAATATATCCAGACTAATTAACAGAGGATTTCCCGCAAAGGCGCTGAAATTCATGGTATAGGGCGAATGTTCATAACCTGTTGGGCCTAGAGGTAATACTTGCCAGATTTTTTGTCCACTTCTGGCCAGAAAATCAATAAACTCATAAGCTGATTTGCCTAAATCCCCGATGCCGAATCTACTGGGTAAACTTGTAGGGTGTAGTATGATGCCACTTGCACGTTCAAAAGTCATAGTATTTATAAGTCAAAAGTCAAAAGTCAAAAGTCAAAAGTTAGATAAATTAATAGTTTCTACACTATAATTTCTTTGACTTTCTGCTTTGTAAGATATTACCAGATACGAAATTTTAAATTACCATCTATTGGGCTAAATTTATAGATTTTATAATTCGTTTAGAATTCTAATAAGGGTTATTAATTATTTTAACTATTCAAGATATGACTTCTAATTTTCACAGAGGTACATTATACTCCCAGATTTTTTGTTACCTAAAATTTTCAACTTTGTACTTCATTCAATTAAGAAATAGAATATTTATATTTAGAGTATTTTAAATTAACCTTTTAAAAAAAATCAATTATTTTTATCGAAAATTAACCTGTTTTTAACCAGGTTTTAACTACTTAATTTATCTAACTTTTGACTTTTAATCTTTAATTAGTAAAAGTGCTAGTATATCAAAGAAAAATTATTAGGAATATGGTCTATGAGTTTGAAGTTGTATTTTATCCGACATGGAGAGACTACATACAGTAAAACTAGCGGTTACTGTGGTATTTTAGACCCATAATTGACTCCAGAATGGTTAGAAATGGCAGAACAATTTGCTAAAACTCATAGCTCATTAAATTGGACTGCCGCCTATGTTAGCCCGAAGAAAAGAACAATTGCTACTGCAAAACCTTTGTGTAATACAGTAGGATTAGAAATGCAAATACGGGATGGTTTGAAAGAAATTGCTTACGGAAAATGGGAAGGAGAAACTCCAGAAACAGTTAATCGCGACTACCATGATGAATATGTTCGTTGGTTAACAGATCCTGGTTGGAATGGACCTACTGGTGGAGAAAAAGGTATAGATATTGCTCGTCGCTCTTCTCAAGTAATTCAAGAAATTCAAGACAACCATGAAACAGGTAATGTATTAGTTGTGTCTCATAAAGCAACCATTAGAATTATGCTTTGTGATTTATTAGGAATTGATATTGGCAGGTATCGCGATCGCATTGCGATGTTGGTTGGTGGAGTAAGTATTTTAGAAATGGGTGATCATGGTCCATTGCTACATTGTTTATCAGACCGTTGTTATCTTGACGAAAAATTACGGTCTTTACAGGGTACTTAAGATAATTTGGTAATAGACATATCCAGAAAAGAGGGAGTAGGGAGTAGGGAGTAGGGAACCCACCCCTAACCCCTCCCAGGAGGGGAAATAATTGATGATTTATGTACGATAATTGATTTTATTTTTGATGATTGGATATTTATAATTAGGAGATAACTAGGTTTTTTGAATAGTTGAATACCTTTTCACTAGATCTATACATCAAACAAAATTTTCCTATAATTGAGTATCCTTGAGAATCGAATTTTAAGTTGATTTTTTACTCTCTTTCTTCTGTGTTTCTTGGTGTAGCAGTCGAAGCAAAAATTAGGACATACTAAAAGCTAAAAACTCAGAAAACGCTAAATTTTTCCTTCTCTGGTAGATAATATGAAATACGTTAATGTTTCCTACCACAAATTGATGGGGAGATGGTCAGATGGGGAGGTTGGCAGATTCGTATATTTGCACAATTTTTTGTATTTCATATAACTAAATTCCTTCTTACTTCTGCTATAAAAAAGTAGGTATTTATTTAAATATAGAGAATAGGTGAAAATCAACTTTTTTAATTCTAACTAATTCTAAGTTTTCCAGGAAAAATATAGATCAACTAATTGACTTTTGCCAGTTAATATTGTTACTTATATATTATTACTAAAAAGTATAATAAAAAAAAAATATCATGCCCGGATAATTAGTGATAAAAAACTTTATCCCTTTGAACCTTTTTTTTCCTTTTGCCTTCTGCCTTCTGACTTCCTTCTTTCAAAGAATAACTATTCAACCGAACATGATATAATTATTAACTATGAAAATTTTAGTTTTAAACGCAGGCTCCAGTTCTCAAAAAAGTTGCTTGTATGAAATTACTGGGGAAAAGTTACCAGAAAATCCACCAAAACCAATTTGGGAAGCAGCAATTGACTGGACTGCTAATGATGATTATGGTCTGATGGAAATTGCAGCAAATGGAATAGAAAAGAAGATAAAACTTAACCCAGAAAAACGCCTAGAAAGCATTGCTAAAATGTTAGAAACTCTTAGGCAAGGAGAAACTAAAGTTATAGATAAACTATCCGATATAGATGTAGTTGGTCATCGAGTAGTTCATGGCGGTTCAGATTATTCAGAAGCAACATTTATTACAGATAAAGTCAAGGCAACAATCAAAAATCTTATTCCTTTAGCACCTACTCATAATCCCAATCATTTAGAAGGAATTGAAGCCATTGAAAAAACATTAGGAAATGTGGCTCAAATAGCAGTATTCGATACAGCATTTCATAGTAAAATGCCAAAAAAAGCTGCTGTTTATCCCATCCCTTATGAATGGTTTGAAAAAGGAATTCGGCGCTATGGATTTCATGGAACAAGTCATAAATATTGTGTTCAAAAAACAGCAAAAATATTAGGAAAACCACTAGAATCTTTGCGGATAATTACTTGTCATTTAGGTAATGGAGCTTCTTTAGCAGCAGTTCGTAATGGAATTAGTATTAATACTACCATGGGATTTACTCCATTAGAAGGATTAATGATGGGAACTCGTAGTGGCTCAATTGATCCAGCAATTCTCATTTATTTGATGCGAGAACATGGTCTTGATGCGGAAAAACTCAATACAATTCTCAACAAAGAATCAGGGTTAAAAGGAATATCTGGAAAATCTGGAGATATGCGTTATATAACCACAGCGATGCAAGAAGGAGATGAACGTGCCCAATTAGCATTCGATATTTATATTCATCAACTTCATTGTTGTATTGGAAAAATGCTCGCTTCTCTTGGTGGTATGGACGTTTTAGTATTTACTGCTGGAATAGGAGAACGTTCAGTAATTGTCAGAGAAAAAACTTGTGAAAATTTTGAATTTTTAGGATTAAAAATAGATAAGGAAAAAAATATTAAACCAGGGATAGATACCGATATTTCTACTTCAGATTCAACAGTACGAATATTGGTAGTACACACAGAAGAAGATTGGGCGATCGCTTGTGAATGTTGGCAGAAAATGAATCAAGCTTAGGTAATATTTGGACTAAAAATTTGATAAATAGTTATACCAATTTTATAGCAGAAGGAAGAGGGAAGAAGGAAGAAGGAAAAATCTTCCGTTGTCTGAGTTTTAAGCTTTTGATATGTCCTAACCTTTCCTTCGACTTTTATATGTGAGGTTACTGGCGTGACACACCTTAAATGGTGTATTAGAAAAAAATGGTCAAACCTTGCCATAAACAGAATTATAGGAAAAAATCTAATCCACAGTTTTAGCTGTGTCATGCCACTATACAGAATTAGGTGGCGCGGTGGTAGGTCTTATACCAAGCGTGAAAAAAGAATGCTACAAAAAGGTAGATATTGATCGGATATGCTTAAAAATAGCTGCTCCAGTTCATTTGAGATAGTTATCTCTATCTTTTTTCCCTTTTTTTCAATATTTACCCCAACTTCGGTCTTCCCTCTTCCTTCTTTCGTAGGGACATTGCATGCAACGTCCCTACCATTTGTAACAAACATTTATCACGCTTGGTATTAGGTGTTAGACATAATACCAATTTTATGTGAAGTGGCACAGAATTATGAAATTTATTAACTTGTCTATCTCAATCTACAGTCAACTCTGATTAATATATTATTCTATATAGCGATGTCACTAAATTAAAGTACATTAGTACATTGACATACTCTCCGGCGGTCAGGCACGGAGATTCTCCTGAAACTAGGATTCTTGGGTAAAATTACAGTTATGGACAATGAAGACCTCAATCAACTCAATATTCAGCCAATGGCAGAAAGTCCTTTAGATCATTTAGGAGAAGAACCCCCAAAACCAGATCCGGAGGAAATGTTGCCATTGCTAACTTCTTCAGAACCCTCCCAAAGGATGATTGCAGCGCGAGCTTTCTGTGAACTCCAAGAAAAACGGGCTATTATTCCATTAATTAAATTATTAGAAGATGATTGTCCATTAATACGAGTTAGTGCTGCTTATGCTTTGGGCCGTAATCCTAGCCCAGATGCAGTAGAACCTCTAATTACACAATTGAATAAGGACTTTAACGGCTATGTCCGTAAAGGAGTGGTTTGGGCCTTGGGAAATTGTCGCGATCGCCGTGCTTTGGAGCCTTTAGTTGATGTCCTCAGAACAGATATTTCTGCGGTGCGTCTATGGGCAGCAAGTTCCCTTGGTCAGATGGCCAAAGTAAGTTATGAAGTGGTAGTAGGGGCAATACCACCATTAATTGAAGGTTTGCGACGAGACTCAATGCCAGCAGTTAGAAGTAATTGTGCATGGGCCATTGGTCAATTATGTCGAGAATTACCTTCTAATGTGGTCTATGCAGGTGGCATTGATGCCTTAATTGAAGCATTAGAAGAGGAGCAAGATATGGGAGTGCGGGAAGATGCTAAATCATCTTTGTTACGAGTAGGAGACCCCAGGGGTCTGCAAGTTATTGAAGATTTAGCAATGGAAGGATTATAATATCGTTTCTCAAAAACTTTTCAACGATTATCTTGAGTAAGGGAGTGGGGGAGTGGGGGAGAATTAAACATCAGAATAATTAACATTAACGCAGGTTCAAATTAGCAAAAAAGTTATTGGGACTTTTTCAATTACTAATAACTGAAGTGTTACTTATTCAATAGTACGAAGGAGTATCCTTAATGTCAAAGCATAAAGTTTCTTATCAATTTCTCACTCCCCAAAGTTTTCTAGAACGCAGTGTGGGAGCATTTGCTGACAAAGATGCCATAGTTTACCGCTCCTCTAGATGGACTTATGCGCAGTTTGCCACCAGAGTTAATCAATTAGCAAACGCCTTAAAAAATTGGGGGTTACAAAAAGGCGATCGCGTAGCTTTCCTTTGCCCGAATATTCCACCGATGCTAGAAGCACATTTTGGCGTTCCTCTAGCAGGAGGAGTTTTAGTCGCTATCAATATTCGATTAGCTGCTAAAGATATTTGCTACATCCTCAATAACTGTGGAGCGCGTCTACTATTTGTGGATACAGAATTATCTCACCTGGTAGCATCAGTGCGGGATGATTTGGAAACTGTAGAAGAAATTATCAATATAGTAGATACTCAAATAGAAACAACAGGAGAAAAGTTACCAGGAACAGATTATGAAACCTTTTTAACTACAGGTACATCAGACCCTCTACCTTCCTCCCTAACAGACGAAAACGAACCAATTTCTATTAACTATACCAGCGGTACAAGTGGGCAACCCAAAGGAGTTGTATATACTCACCGTGGTACTTATCTCAATGCTTTGGGCGAAGTATTAGAACTAGGCATGAATAATAACAGCATTTATTTGTGGACGTTACCCATGTTTCACTGCAATGGTTGGTGTTTTACCTGGGGAGTCGTTGCTGTGGGTGGTACTCATATCTGTATGCGGAAATTTTTCCCTAATACTGTAGTTTCGTTAATTATGGATGAGGGAGTTACTCACTTCTGTGGTTCTCCTACAATATTAATTGCTCTTGCTAATGACCGCGCCATTAAAAAATTACAACTTTCCCATCCTCTTCGAGTTGCCACTGCTGGAGCGCCACCTTCCCCCACTATTATTCAGACGATGGAAGAGTTAGGAATTGATATTACTCATGTTTATGGTTTAACAGAAACCTACGGACCCCATAGTGTTTGTGAATGGCAAGCACCTTGGGATGATTTACCAATGGCAGAAAGGGCAAAATTGAAAGCTCGACAAGGAGTGCCTTATATTCATGCTGCTCAAATGCGGGTAGTAGACAAAGATATGCAAGATATACCTGCTGATGGAGAAACAATGGGAGAAGTAGTGATGCGTGGCAATAATGTTATGCAGGGATATTTTAACGATCCGGAGGCCACTGAATTGGCGTTTCGCGGGGGTTGGTTTCATAGTGGAGATTTGGCCGTGATGTATCCTGATGGTTATATGGAATTACGCGATCGCGCCAAGGATATTATTATTAGTAGTGGCACGAATATTTCTACTATTGAGGTGGAGAGAGTTATTTATAAACATCCAGCAGTTTTGGAAGTGGCGGTTATTGCTATCCCGGATGAGAAACGAGGTGAGGTGCCGAAAGCTTTTGTGACTTTGAAACCTGATGAAAGTGTGACAGGGGCAGAAATTATTGATTTTTGTCGCCAGAATTTGGCACAGTTTAAGGTACCGAAAGCGGTTGAGTTTATAGAGTTGCCAAAGACTGCTACAGGTAAAGTGCAGAAATATTTATTGCGGGAGAAAGAGTGGGTTGGTTATGAAAAAAGGATTCACTGAGACAACTTATTTTGGCGTTGGTAAATTAGGGTATGATATTAATCTTAATTATTTAGGAGTCAGGAGTCAGGAGTCAGGAGTCAGAAGGAAAGAAAGAAAGAAAGAAGAAGAAAGAGTAGTAGAGGGAGAAAGTTTTTTGTTTGCGCTCTTATCCGGACAAGACATCATACCTCAAATAACCAACGCCCTTATTTTCAGCATCTGTTGAAAAAGATATAGACTTTTAACTTCCGTGTAGGGAACAGGGAATAGGGAACAGGGAACAGGGAATAGATTTTTACACCAAAGTTTGTAAGTGACTGTTACAATTCTAGTGCAGGATGGCGGAAATAACTGACCAGTTACAAAATCCTAAAACAATTACAAATGAAAAATGATTGACTTTTGACTTTTGACTTTTAACTTCCGCGTAGCAGCACTAGCTTATGTTAATCTCTCCTACTCCCCTGCTCCCCTACTCCCAACAACTCTAATAACTATTCAATCGGACATGATATTACTCCTGACTCCTGACTCCTGTACGTCGCCAATCCGACGGAACCCCTACCTGACTCCTCCGTCCCCGCATTTGCATCTGTTGACGAAACTGCTCTCGTTGTTCTTCAGTTAAAATATTCGCCATTTGCTGGCGGGATGACTGCATAATTTCGCGCATCTGAGTTTTTTGCTCTTCAGAGAGATTTAACTGTTTCATTGCTCTGCGGGGGCGTTGACCTTGTGAAGTTAAAGTTTGAAGCTGTTGCTGCTGTTCGGGAGTCAGAATATTTTGCATTTGAGCTTTGCTTTGCGCTCGAATTTCCTCCCACTGAGTTTTTTGTTCAGGAGTTAGATTCAAATTTTTAGGATGGGCATCAACTTTTACAGGATTAGCAAATAGAATAGTGGCAACGATGCCAAGTAATAATAGAGAGAAAGATTGACGTTTCATTAGATTTATTTACAACTCCATGTATGAGGTGTTTACTGTCTTAATCCTACAGGCAATCGCTCATAAACAACCAGAGCTGAAAGTCCTAATTTCATCTAGGACTTTAGTCCTAAAATTATGTATAGCAGAAGGAAGAAGCAAGAAGGAAGAAGCAAGAAGGAAAAGTGTTACTTTGTCTGAGTTTTAAACTTTTGAACTGTCCAAACCTTTCCTTCGACTGCCATAATTATAGCGGTTTTCATTAACATAGAATACAGCTATCAAGTTTCTAACTTATCAAACTTCAAACATACTTATATTTTTCTGTAGTCTACCTTTGTGAAAACTGCTATAAATGTTTCTCGAACTTTAGTGATTTTGGGGTTTTAATAAAATTCCTTATCTTCGGAATATAGCAGAAGGAAGAAGTCCATTAGTAGACTGACACAGCTAAAACTGTGCAATAGATTTTTGTTTCTAGGTGTCTTTATCTCCCCACCCTCCCCATCTAACGCACCATTTAAGGTGTGTCAGTCCAGTAGAGTGCATTAATGAAATGTAACGCACCATCTAGATTTTAATTTTCGGTGTGTTACGCTGATGATTTCACAGGAGAACCAGTCAGTAGGTAGAAAGGAGTTTTTCGGTGACTTTAGAGTCAGAAATAGGTATAATTACCACTATTATTTTGGGTGAAAATTTACCACTAATTGAATTCCATACATCAAATCAGCAACGCCTCAAAATTTAGTAAATTATCATTATTGAGTTTGCAATTTATCGGAGTTTTAATGGAATAAAAATATGAATATTTTCCCAAAAATAACTAAACATCCAATCCGTTGTTTACTCTACTTAGAATGGATTTTGCTGATTATTATTGCCATGAGTGAAACTTTAAAATTTCCTCTCTATGGTGGTCGGCGGAGAATAGGAGATATTCACACAACAGAAATCTCAAATTCACTCTCGATCAATCTTTTTCTCCTGCTAGTATTTAGCCTGATGGGACTATTTTTACCTATCAATAAATCTCGCTCAAATAAAATTATTTATACTACTGTCGAAATTAGTTTGATTATTTTAATGTCATTCCTGAGTAATTTACGTCTATCTCCAATATTATGTATAATTTTGGTCATTCGAGATTGTTTTATTTTTGAAAGAAAACAAAATTTAATTATTAATATATTTGTTTTTTCTTTATTCACATTTATCCAAATTCAAAGGTTACACAAACTAACAAGATTACCATTATTTGCTAGAGAAAGATTTATCTTAGTTCTACTAAGTTCAATAATTTTATTTGGATTGGTAATAGTTTTCTTGCAATTATTAGTAAAAGCAATAATGTCAGAACGAAAAAGTCGAGAACAATTAGCAATTGCCAATGAAAAGCTACGACAATATGCCCTGAAAATAGAAAATATTGCTGCTCTAGAAGAACGAAATCGGATTGCCAGAGAAATTCACGATTCCCTAGGGCATTATTTAACAGTTTTAAATGTTAGTTTGGAAGCAGCTTGGAAACTAAGAAAATCAGAACCACAAGAATCAATAGAATTTTTAGCAGATGCCAAACAACTAGGCTCAAAAGCATTAAATGAAGTACGTCAGTCAGTAGCAGATCTACGGTCTAACTGGTGGGAAAATCAATCTTTAGAATTAGCGATCGCTACTTTAATAGCAGATTTTCATAAATCTACTGGTATCTTACCCGCAAGCAATATAAGCCTCAATTCTTCTCCTGATAATGAATTAAAAATTGCTGTTTATCGTATAGTACAAGAAGCATTAACTAATATTTATAAATATGCCGAAGCAACCACTGTAGAAATTAATATTTTTACCACAAAAAATTTACATTTAATCATTCAAGATAATGGCAAAGGATTTAATTTAAACCAAAATACTACTGGTTTTGGTTTACAGGGAATGCAAGAACGTGCCTTAGCATTAGGAGGTAAATTCGAGATTCTTACCTCTCCTAATACAGGATGTAAAATAATTGCTAATTTTCCCTTAGTTAATATAAATTAATATCATGTCTCTTTAAATACCCACAAATAACATTTATTCGGGAGTAGGGATAAATTTGATAGATTCTCAAGATAATTGATAAATATCATTAATATTTATGTCTAATTAATGAGACCTGATATCAAGGTATATTTTCATTTTTATTTGTGGATAAATAACGTTGAAAAAGCAAGAAGAAATAAAAAGGGAAAAGTGGATGAGGATACTAAAAATTTGCTGTTATTCCTCTACAAACCCTAAGCAATTGTAGACATCACCAGTGAAGTTTAGGGTATTAAACTCAGATGTTATATCGTTTTCGGATAATCACTTATAATAAAGTTTTTGTTTGTAGTAGGACTTTAGCCCTTACAATACTTAGTTTTAGAGCTAGAGCAAAACTACGAGCCTAATTATAACTGTTCTACCGGACATGATATTAGAGAGTAAATGCACAGCAAAGATTAAGACAGCGTATTGGCTTAATATTTGGTATGTTCGGTGGGTTATGGCAGACAGTTAAGATTTTGAGGAGCGACTCATAATTATTTCCGCCTAACCCACCCTACGTCTACTACTCCTTTACTCCCTTTAACATTACTATGCACCACTACCAATTTCTCTATTATCTCTGCTCCCGACTTCCTATTCCCTTATACCAATTCCCATGCATTAATGCTATAGTTCCGATGGGACTTCAGTTATTAAGTAATAATAATGCTTCAGCAATGCTTGCATACGATTATCGGCATTAAACCAAAATATCTTATGTCTTTTAACCCTACTCCCTACTCTCAATGAGATGTAGCAAGAATGCGTGATAAATGGTATTAGATAAAATTAGTAGAAACTATGATTAAAGTATTATTAGTCGATGATGAAAATTTAATCCGGCGTGGATTAAAAGCTTTATTAAAGTTAGAAAATTATTTACAAATAATAGGAGAAGCCGAAAATGGAGAAATGGCAATAAATCAAATAGAAAATCTACAACCAGATGTAATTTTAATGGATGTACGAATGCCAATAATGGATGGAGTAGCAGCAACTAAAGAAATTTGTCAGCGTTTCCCAGAAGTAAAAATATTAATATTAACTACATTTGATGACGATCAATATGTCACTCAAGCATTGAAATATGGAGCAGCAGGATATTTACTAAAAGACACACCTTCAGAAGAATTAGGTCAGGCAATTCAAGCTGTATTTAAAGGTTATACACAACTAGGACCTGGCATAGGTAAAAAAGCTATTTCTCAAATGGCAATTCCTGTTAGTAACCTTCCCCAAAATTGGCAATAATTAACACCAAGAGAACAAGAAATTTTAAAATTAATTGCTTCTGGTGCAAATAACCGAGAAATAGCCAAAACTCTCTATATTTCTGAGAAGACTGTAAAAAATCATATTACTAATATTCTCAGGAGGTTAAATTTACGCGATCGCAATCAAGCTGCTATTTTTGCCCATTCAATTTGATCTGGACAGGGAGTAGGGAATAGCGAGTAGGGAGTAGGGGCAAACGCCCGTTTGCTGATGCATAGCTGACGCTAACCCCTGTACAGGATGGAAGAAGAAAATGTTCCATCTCAACGCCATTACCAAATCTTTCTCGACTTCCCCATCTCCCCATCCCTCCATCTCCCCATCTCCCCAAATTCCCCTCCTGGGAGGGGTTAGGGGTGGCTCCCCATCTCCCCATCTCCCCCACTCCCCATCTCCATTTGACTGGGAATCAAAATCAAAGACCAATAAGGAACATCAACCTGCTTAACCTCAGTAATGTCAACAATTTGCTGATTTGATTGAGTCGCCCTTTCAATATAAAGTGCCCTATGCAATAACCCTAAACGATTGATAACCCTACGGACTTTGGTAAAATGCCTCCCTAATTTAATGATAACCGCCGCATCAACAACAGCAAGACGATCGCTCAAAGTAATTTCATCCAAAGTAGCGGGGATAATACTCAACACATCATTGCGATAAGTAATTGGCACACCGAGCATGGCAGCACTTGCCATTATGGAAGAAATTCCCGGGACAATTTCAGTAGGAAACTGTCTTGAAAGTCGCTGAAAAAGATACATAAATGAACCATAAAGCATTGGTTCCCCTTCACACAACACCGCCACATCTGTCCCTACTTTTAGATATTCGGCAATCTTGGTGGCAGCTATATCATAATAGGGATGTGGCGATCGCTTAACATCAAACGGTAAAGACATAGAAATTTCTATCTGGTCGGGACGAATAAAGTCCGAGACGATCGCCCGTGCTAAAGCTTTACCATTTTCAGAAATAGGGTAAGCAATTACTGGAACAGTAGTCAAAATGCGGTGTGCTTTCAAGGTCAATAACTCTGGGTCGCCAGGTCCAATGCCTAATCCATACAGTCGTCCTAATTCTGTCATAGCTCGCTCTCCTTTGCCAAAGCATTCACTGCCGAAGCAGCGATCGCACTCCCTCCACGTCTTCCATGGAGAGTAATAAATGGAATTCCTCGACTATTTGCTACCAGTTCAGCTTTTGATTCCGCTGCACCCACAAATCCCACAGGAAAGCCTAAAATTAGAGCAGGTTTTGCCATACCCTCATCCAGCATTTCTAGTAAGTGAAACAGTGCTGTTGGTGCATTACCAATGGCGATAACAGAATTCTTGCTCAGAGGTTTCCATAATTCTATCGCTGTTGCAGAGCGAGTATTGTTAATTCGTCGAGCCATTTTAGGTACTTCTGGATGATTAAGAGTACAAATAACTTCATTATTAGCTGGCAACCGATGACGGATAATTCCATTAGCTACCATTTGAGAATCACACAGAATTGACGCACCATTAATTAATGCGGCACGTCCTACTTGCACTGCATCTTCTGAAGCAACTAAGTCTTCTACAATATTTGTCATACCGCAGGCATGAATCAATCTAACTGCAACATGAGCTAAATCCTGAGGAAATCTTTCTAGGTTAACTTCGGAGCGAATCATAGCAAAAGATTTGCGGTAAATTTCTTCGCCGTTGCGAATATAATCAATCATTTTGGGGAAATTCGGTAATTGGTAATTGGTAATAGTTCAAATAAATTCATTGCTTTATGAAATAACAGTTTGGCAGAACTTGATTTCAAAATCTTATACCAGTTTGATAAATATTTGCTACAAATAGGTAGGCTATTTTTTAGGATTCAACCCACCCCTAACCCCTCCTGGGAGGGAAAGTTAGGAGTCAGGATAAATGGCTTAGATATCATTTTTTAGGTTGAAACTTATCTTTTTAATCAAAGGGACATCTCCTGCATGTGTCTTTTAATTATCCAAATTATTCGTAACATTCTTTTTTTTTCTTTATATGGTATTAACCATAACTGACCATCTGAAAATAGTATTATATTTAGTTAGGATAATTACCGATCGATAAAATGTCAAGTATTTTCCACCGAGGAGAAAGAGACCGGATATATTTCATTTTCTTCTTCATTACCTACTGTTTTTTCATTAGACTTTAGAATGATTTCAAAGATGGCTCCTTGCGGTTGGTTGCTTATAACACAAATTTTGTCTCCATGGGCCTCAACAACCATTTTGCAAAAGGCTAAACCCAATCCTATTTGGGAAACACCAGACATCATAGTTCCAACCTCGTATTTCTCAAAAATCTTTTGTTGCAATTGTTCTGGAACGCCCGGACCCGAGTCGATCACCTGAATTCTGCAATCTCCAGAATTGAGCAATTCTAAACTCACGATAATTTTACTCTTATGTGGAGAAAACTTAATAGCATTTGAGATCAGGTTATCCAAAACTCTATGATACAGAGTGACATCAATAGTAACTTTTTTACAGATAGCTTCTGGGAGTTGACTAACTAGGGACTGATTTTTTTGCTCGGCGACCGCTTCAAAGTTTGAAATAGCAGACTCGATCAAACTACATAGTTTTACCTGTGTCCGGTTGAGACGAATTTGACCAGATTCCAGTAAAGCCATATTTAATAAATCATCAATTAATACTTGTAATGTTTGTGCTGACGAATAAACTTGATTTAGTTTAATATTTTGCTGATCTTGAGGATAATTAGGATTTTTCAAGAGTTCTAAACCAAACAAAATAATAGTCAAAGGATTTCGTAAATCGTGAACGACCATTTTTACCATATCTTCTCGTAATTTGAGCATAGTTTGTAAGTTATCATACTGGTGCTTAATTCGTAGCATGGAGCTAACTCTCGCCCTCAGCTCAATGGTATTAACGGGTTTACTGATAAAATCGTCAGCGCCAGCATTTAGACAATTTGCCAAATCTGACTTTGCGCTTAATGCCGTGACCATAATAATGGGAACAGCTTGCCATGCTGACATAGCTTTAATTTGCCGACAAACTTCAATACCATCAATTCCCGGCATCATTACATCAAGTAAAATCAGGTCTGGGTTGTAGGTTTCTAGGTTGGCGATCCCCTCTTCACCACTGGCAGCATAATACAACTCATAGTCTTGGTCGCTCAAAAGAGCTTCAATCACATCAAAATTATTAGGTTCATCATCAATGACTAAAATAGAAGGTAAATGCATTTATTTTGTGTTTAAAAGTTTTTGAATCGTGGTTGCCAACTGTTTTAGTTTAACAGGTTTGCTCAAATAATCATTAGCTCCAGCAGCCAGACAACGTTCTCGATCGCCCACCATCGCTAGAGCAGTCAGTGCCACTATCGGCACATCGACCAAGTTAGGAATACTACGAATCTGCTCTATGGCCTGGAGGCCATCTATCTTTGGCATTGAAATGTCCATCAAAATCAGATCGGGGTTTTCCGACCGAGCGAGGGTAATTGCTTCCTCTCCATTCCTAGCCAGCAGAATTCGATAGCCTTTAGCTCTCAGATAGCTCGAAACTGTACTAATATTTACTTTGTTATCTTCTGCCAGCATAATTAATGGTGATATTTGCTCTTGAGGCTGAATTAGTTCAATGCTAGGTTCAGGCTGCACTTCCAATTCGTTGGAGGTGTCTATTGTCAAAGTGTAAGGAAGGTCGATGGTGAAGCAACTACCAACCCCTATCTCACTGGTGACCCCCACTTGCCCGCCGTGATGCTCAACAATACGTTTCACTAAAGCAAGCCCTAAACCTGTCCCTTGGTAGTGCCGATTCAAGGAACTATCAATTTGGACAAAAGGCTGAAATAGTTTTTTGAGGTTTTGTGGAGCAATGCCAATGCCAGTGTCAATAACAGCAATTCGTAGGAATTTTTTGAATTTGTTGGCCTTTGAGTCGAACTGCTGGCGATTGACCTGGACTTCCAAGGAAATACATCCCCCATCTGAGGTAAATTTGACAGCATTATTGAGTAGGTTGATTAAAACTTGGCGGATGCGTCGTTCATCCACGAATAACTCAGGCAGGTTTTGGGGCAGTTTCATTTCTAGTTGAATGCGTTTCTTTTCGGCAAGTTGTTTGATGAAGGCCAGACTAGATTGGCACAGAGAAGAAACTGTAGTGAGTGTAAAGTTTAGCTCTAACTGACCCGATTCAATTTTGGCGAGATCCAGAATGTCGTTAATGAGCTCTAACAGATGCCTTCCACTACTCTCAACAGTTTGTATAGCTTTCATTTGTTGCTCATTAATACTGCCAAATATCTCCTCTTGTAGCCCCTCTGTGATGCCGAGGATTGCGTTTAGGGGAGTGCGCAGTTCGTGGCTCATGTTGGCTAGAAATTGGTTCTTAGTCCTGTTTGCGGTTTCGGCAGTTTGTTTTGCTTGCTCTAATGAAAAGACTTTTAGGGCGACTTGTTGTTCTAAGTTTTGAGTCAGCCTTCTTAATTGCATATGAGTATTAACTCTGGCAAGGACTTCTTGTTCTTGAAATGGCTTAGTAATATAATCTACTGCTCCTAGCTCAAAACCTTTAATTTTGTTTTTTGTATCTGCTAAAGCTGTGATAAAAATTATGGGGATATTGCAAGTGGTATGATGGGATTTGAGTTTTTTACAGATTTCAAAGCCATCTATGTCAGGCATTGTGATGTCTAATAAAATTAAATCTGGTAATTTCCGCTCTAGTTGTTTGAACGCTCGTTTTCCGTTGGTGGCGATCGCCACATCATACCCTACTACACTGAGTGTTTCTGAGAGGACATCTAAATTTTCTGGTATATCATCAATGATTAAAATGAGTCCTATTTGTTTTGCTAATTCTTTATTCATGACTTGTGAGAGTTTAGAGACTGTTTAGAATTAATGTGCTTTTGAATTAATATCTCAATTTCTTCGGTTTGAAATTGCTTTGCCAGTTGTGAAATTTTCTGGGTAAAGGGCAGATAGCAATCGCTCTTTTGCCCAATTTTTTCAGCCGTTTTTGCTAGCTTGAACAGTAAGCCATCCTAGGCCAACTCAAATAGAATTTGTAAATCCTCTAATGGCGGTGCAATTATTTCGAGAGTATCATCTTGAGTGATAGTAGAAGTTGAGACTAACTTAATTGTTTCATATTTCCAAGTCACTTGTAGATAGTTAGTAAGTAGAGTGAATATCTCCTCGGTATTTACAGGTTTGGGTAAAAAATCATCATCTCCTGCATCTAGGCGTTGGTGAATATAGAATGGTATAGAATAAAAATGCTTCAGTATTCCATTTCCTGACTACTATACTACTTAAAATTTAAGACTGTGCCAATTCCTATCTAGAGGATTACAAGTTCACTAACGCCTACAATTGGTTGGGGTTATAAGACACGAAGTGGCAAGTCCTTGACTATCCCCATCCACTTCTTCCTTCTTCAATCTGGTTTTTGATTCAACCATTCATTAATTTCCTGAGCTAATCGCGTGCTATCTTTTGGGTTCATCGCTCGATCTAGTTGATATTTATCTATTTGAGATTGAATTGTCACTTGATAACCAGATTCAAACTTAGATGATAATACCTGTAAAATATCTCTAGTATTTCCCTGGCATTTCCCGTAAATAAAATTAAATAGATGTCGTTCTACCTGAAAACTATTACGGTCAATATAAATATATTTTTTTTCTCCAAAGAGTATGTATATTCCTACAAAAATCATGATAAAAAATAATATTCCATAAATTGGATTAGTTAGCAGTAAACCAAAAAATATACAAAGCGCTCCACCAATAATTCCAGAATCTTTTAGTTCTCTCAAACTTGGTGCATGAGTATAGATTTCTATCATATCTGGAGATTTATTAATGGTAATAATAATACTAAAGTTTAGAGGATTTTTTTGAGGTGTAACTAATGGTTGAAGTTTTGATTTTGAGTCGAGAGATGTCAAAGCTTCACGGGCATTTTGAAAGCGACCTCCTAAATCCATTTCTGTGATTTTACTAATCCAAGTGGCGAAGCTAGGATTAATATCAACTTTGTCAGTAAATTGAATCTGATAATTTTTTTGCGGTAAATCTACAGGAAAAATTCCTGTTAGTAAATGAATTAAAGTTGCACCTAAAGCATATAAATCTGAAGCTGGAACTGCTCTACCCCAAAATTGTTCTAGAGGAGCATAACCGCTCGTTCCAATAATAGTAAAAGTTACTCCCTGAGCATTACCTTGAGATTGTACTGCGCCAAAATCTACTAAATAAATTTGTTGGTCTGCACCCATAATTAAATTACTAGGTTTAATATCTCGATGCAAAACTGGAGGCTCTAGTTCGTGGAGATAAATCAGAATTTCTAATACTTCTTTGGCAATTTTTCTGACATCCTCTTCTGTAAAATTTTTCTCTCTATCTAATAATTCTTGGAGGGAAAAACCAGGAATATAATCTTGCACTAATGCAAACCAAGGTAAATCAGAATTTGCTGACTTTTCTAAGGAAAAATAATCGCGATAACGAGGGATATGGGGATGATTTAGAGCTTGTAAAGTTTTGGCTTCTGTCTCGAATAAATTTAATTCTTGCCCTAATAGTTCGGGGCTATAAGCCAACATTTTGAGAGTTACTTGTTCTTGCAGTTGGGAGTCAAATGCTAGCCAAGTTTTACGGCCTGCTACGGTGTTACCTAATTGTTTTTGTAGTTGGTAACGTTCTTTTAAAATTTTTCCTGGAGTTAACATAATTAAGTTAAAAGTTGATAGTAATCTCAATACTATCTAGTCATAATAGCGTAAGTGGTATGACACGCCTAAGTAATTCATTACCTTGCCAGTTTGCTCTTAAGACTATTGGACAATAGTTGAATGAATTATCAATACTAAATAATCAGGCGATCGCTACCTTGCCAGTTTCCGAGCAAGACTATTGGACAATAATTAAATTAATCCTCAAAACAGAATCATCAGGCGTTCTCTACCTTGTCAGTTTCCGAGCCTGACTATTGAACAATAGTTAAATGAATTATCAATACTAAATAATCAGGCGATCGCTACCTTGTCAGTTTCCGAGCCTGACTATTGAACAATAGTTAAATGAATTATCAATACTAAATAATCAGGCGATCGCTACCTTGTCAGTTTCCGAGCCTGACTATTGAACAATAGTTAAATGAATTATCAATACTAAATAATCAGGCGATCGCTACTTTGTCAGTTTCCTCTGTTTACTATTGGACAATAGTTAAATTAATAATTGAGGCTGAATAATCAGGCGATCGCTACTTTGTGAGTTTCCTCTGTTTACTATTGGACAATAGTTAAATTAATAATTGAGGCTGAATAATTAGCCGATCGCTACCTTGTGAGTTTTCTCTGTTTACTATTGGACAATAGTTAAATTAATAATTGAGGCTGAATAATCAAGCGATCGCTAAAAGCTAATGAGGATTTTTTGACTGTGAATAGAACCAAAGATTTTTTTTAAAGGCAAAGTCGGTTTTGGAGCTGATGAATTTCATGGTTATATATTTCTTAGAACAGGTATGATTTATGATAAACTATAAATTATAATTTAATTTTAGTCTGGAAATTATTAAAAAAAAATGTTAAAGACGTTTTGGGGTAGAGTTAAACAAGGCAAAATCGAATTGTTGGAACCCTCAGAGTTGGTGGAAGGAACCCAGGTGCTAGTAACTCTGATTTCTGGTGATGAATCTGAATTTTGGCTTCAAGCAAGTCAGATTTCCTTAAATGCAATTTGGGATAACACTGAGGATGATATTTATGCTGAATTGCTCAAAAAATGATATTATTCTGGTTCGCTATCCTTTTTCAGATTTGTCTAGTTCAAAGGTAAGGCCAGCAGTTGTGGTTAATGCTCCACATCCATCTCAAGATATTTTGATTGTGCCTCTAACGAGCAAGACAGAATCCTTACTTGATGGGGAGTTTTTGCTTTCTGGTTGGTCGGCAGCAGGATTAAATGTTCCTACAGTGGTGAAGCGTGGTTTATATACAATCCATGAAAGCTTGATTATTCAGGCGATCGGCAAACTATCTGATGAGGATGCAGAATGTTTGGAGCAGTCATTGCGAGGTTGGTTGGGACTAATTGAATAAGTAAATTAGTTTTAATTATTCATCTGCTTTTTACTATTTCATTATCCATTATCAATTATCCATTATAAAGTTATGACAGCAAATAATCTCAGACAGAAAATATTAGAACGCCTGGAGCTACTATCGGGAGAGCAAGTTAAAAATCTGCTCCGAAAATGGCTAGTAAATTCATCTGGTAATTTAGAATATTTTGAGGAATTACTGATAAATGAATCCTATCAAAAAACAGAAGAATTACTAGATTACGGAGAGATAGATTCAACGTTAAATTTTATATCTTTGACGGAAGAAGAAATGGTTCAGCAAAGTAAATTAGCTCTTGAGGATTATCGTCGTCAAGGGGTTTCAGTTGCCCATAGTCGGGTGCGCGAATGGGCTGATAGTTTAGGGACTGATGCAGAAAAACCATGCCCGAGATAGTTTGGACAGACAGAGCTGTTGAAGACCTCAACCGTCATTATGAATTTCTAAAGACAAACAATGCTGATGCTGCTGCAAAGGCAGTACGAGAAATTGTTTCTGCTGGGGAAAGTTTACAGGAAAATCCCCGCCGTGGTACGCCTATAGGTGAGGTTTGAGGGTTGCGCAAGCTTTTGGTTTCTTTTGGTAAATACGGTTATGTGATTCATTACACTATTCTTGAAGATGATGTTGTTATTTTGCGCGTTTACCACGGACGAGAAAATAGACCTCGCTAGTTTGGTGGTTTGGGTTGGTTAATGGATAGTTTGGTTGGAGAGCGATCGCTATTTCAGTTATCAGTTATCGGTTGCCATTAATGGTTTAGTTGAAGTAAAGATCGCTTTTGGGAAGTGTTCAGCTTGATAAAAGTAGGTTGGGTAGAACGAAGTGAAACCCAACACATCAACAAGTTGGGTTTATCCTAACGGATAAGCTGGCGCTAACGTTACCTCAACCCAACCTACAAATACTAATTTCCTCGTAATTCTTTGAGTTGATCTAGAGAGTTTTGATACCACTTTTGATTTCCTTGTTGTTTGTATAAGTCGGCAGCTTTTTCAAAGTCTGAGATAGATTTTTCAATATTCTTGTTAAGTTTGTAACTCACACCTCGGTTAAAGTAAGTTGTAGGAGATTTGGGATTAAGTTGAATAGCTCGGTTATAGTCAGCGAGCGCCTGTTCATAATTTCCCTGTTTCTCATAAACAACACCTCTATTATTGTAAGGATCAGCAAATTCGGGATTAAGTTGAATAGCTCGATTATAGTCAGCGATTGCCTGTTCATATTTTCTCTGGTTATAGTAAACGTTACCTCTGCCATTGTAAGAATCAGCAAAGTTGGGATTAAGTTGAATATCTTGGTTATAGTTTTGAAGAGCTTGGTTATAGTCAGCGAGCGCCTGTCCATAATTTCCCTGGTTCTCATAAACAACACCTCTGCCATTGTAAGGATCAGCAAATTTGGGATTAAGTTGAATAGCTCGGTTATAGTCAGCGAGCGCCTGTTCATAATTTCCCTGGTAATAGTAAACGTTACCTCTGCTATCGTAAGGATCAGCAAATTTGGGATTAAGTTGAATAGCTCGGTTATAGTCAGCGAACGCCTGTTCATAATTTCCCTGGTTCTCATAAACAACACCTCTGCCATTGTAAGGATCAGCAAATTTGGGATTAAGTTGAATAGCTCGGTTATAGTCAGCGAGCGCCTGTTCATAGTTTCCCATATGATAATGCTCATTACCCCGATTATTGTAATTTTCAGTATCCTGGGTTTGAGATGGGGTGACATTTGATGGTCCTTTCAACCACCTGTCATAAATGCTGCCTCCATCAGCAGTAATACCAACAATAACACCAATCATAGTTATTGCTGTCCCTATTATTGCTAACAACCTAAAATTTGGAGTTCTTGGAGAAGGGTCTGGGGATGGTCTGGTCATTGGTAGTTTTGATTTGATTAGTTATAAAAATAATTTAATTATAGCAATGAGCGCTGGCATCTTTACATATTACATAAATATTGATAATGTAACATAAAAGTAACTGTATGAGCTGTATTTTTCATAAATTAGGCGATCGCTAAAGGTTAAAGTTTTAAGGATGCG
>NZ_JAAHGU010000007.1:0-5980 GCF_010692685.1 Okeania sp. SIO2F5
TGACACACCCGCCCATGAGCAAACCATGAAAAACCTGTAAAGACCTTCCATCGAAGGTCTCTACAGGGTCGGGTATAACGGGTATATCTATACTGGATTTGGTATTACTTGTATGTGTTGGGTTTCGTTCCTCAACCCAACCTACACCATTTTTTATTGGTCTTTGTAGTCGAAGGCGATCGCCTTGTTTGACTGTATTTCCAATTCTTACTATTGTCCAATAGATAAATCCAACAATAATTGGCATCCATCAGCAGTCGCTACTTTCTCAGAATCGGTCGAAAATCTGATAACTTAATGGTTGGAGTTTATTGGTCTTTGTCGTGGAAGCTTTCTTTAACTGTATTTCCAATCAATCAGGACTTACCCATGCAGCTCCCTTAAAAACGCCATATGTAGGGGCGAATGGCATTCGCCCTCACTGGATAAGTGTGTCCGTGCGTAAGTCCTGTAAATATGACTATTGGACAATAAATCAATCAGCGGAACGGATGTTCTATCGCTACTTTCTCAGAATCGGTCGAAAATCTGATAACTTAATGGTTGGAGTTTATTGGTATTTGTAGTGGAAGGCGATCGCCTTGTTTGACTGTATTTCCAATTCTTACTATTGGACAATAGATGAATTAAACATCAATAAGCGTGAAAATGACTTGTATGTGTTGGGTTTCCTTTGCTCCGCAACGCTTACGCGAACGTCAACCCAACCTACACTATTTTCAATAATAATTTTTCAGTTCAGTTCCAGCTCGATTATGTATGGGGCTGTTTTTTTGTGGCTTTTATTCTGGTTCAATACCATCATCAAATCAAAAAAGACATAATTGTATTAGTTATTTCTTCAATAATTATCTGTTGAAATTGAATTAACTGACTTTGAGCTATTTTTTACTCAATATAGATGATTATTTATCGAAAATTCGAGACATAATTTTGTGAGTTAGATGCAGTTTTAAGTTGTTCAAACCCTGGCAATATTAGTCTCTGTAGGTTGGGTTAAGCGATCGCGAACCCAACAACAATCTAATATATGTTGGGTTTCCTTCTCCGACCCAAGCTACACTATTTTCAATAATAATTTTTCAGTTCAGTTCCAGCTCGATTATGTATGGGGCTGTTTTTTTTTGGACGTTTATTGTGGTTCGATACCATCATCAAATCAAAAAAGACATAATTGTATTAGTTATTTCTTGAATAATTATCTGTTGAAATTGAATTAACTGGTTTTTAGTTAAATTTTACTGAATATAGATGATTATTTCTCGAAAATTCGAGACATAATTGTGTTAGTTAGATCCAGTTTTAAGTTGTTCAAACCCTGGCAATATTAGTCTCTGTAGGTTGGGTTAAGCGATCGCGAACCCAACAACAACCTAATATATGTTGGGTTTCCTTCTCAGACCCAACCTACACTATTTTCAATAATAATTTTTCAGTTCAGCTCCATTAGGTTATGGGGCTGTTTTTTTTTTGACTTTTATTGCAGTTCGATACCATCATCAAATCAAAAAAGACATAATTGTATTAGTTATTTCTTCAATAATTATCTGTTGAAATTGAATTAACTTCCTTTTAGCTATTTTTTACTGAATATAGATGATTATTTATCGAAAATTCGAGACATAATTGTGTTAGTTAGATGCAGTTTTAAGTTGTTCAAACCCTTGCAATTACAGAAAAGTCAGGCAATAATATAAATGGAAACAGACAAAAGCAAGTCTGATTCCAAATCAACAAAATTGATTTACTAATTTTATTAAGGAGCAACTGAAAAATGGCTAACATTAACATCTCTGACTTAAATCCTGCTGGTGCTGACTTATTCTTAGATTCTGAAAGCTACCTCAATGATTTGACTGAGGGAGAAATGACCAATACATTAGGCGGAATCCGCCGCCCCCGCCCCGGGATCGATATTTCTATTTTCTTGTGCATTCTGCGTTAACATTGGTTAGGGGTTGGTTAGGTAATTGTGAATTGCGGAATGAATAAAATTCACATAGTTACATCCTATCTATAGGCTTAGAACTATGTCAACAATTCTTTCCTACCTTTTTTGACAGTTTATTTGCTGTGACGATCTAACCTACACTATAGAACCCCTGAAGGGGTTCTATTGAGAATATAGACGGAGAGGGTGGGAAGTGTGGGGAGAGGGGGGTATTTTTCTACTCTTTTTCCCCTATCTTATTTCTCAATCTCCTGAGGACTGAGGACTTGGCTAAAAACCCTCATCTTTGCAGAGATAAGGTTCGAGCTTCTATAAAAAAATATCACCCAGTCACAAAATTAATGTTCGACTGAGTGATATTTTGCTGTTGACTTTGGTTTGACTCAGGAGTTGGAAGTAACGGTGTTGGGAGGCGATAATATCGATCGCGATCGCCACCCCCAACCCATTAAAGCTATGGGGAAATAGCTTTACTATTTGATTCTAGACTCGTCACAACTTCAACTGACTCAACTTGCTTCTTAACCCACTCACCAAACAACTCTGAACAAATCTGAAAACGCAACTTATTATCTAACTCTGCTGGAATAATCTCCTCCACAAAAATCAAATGCACTCCCTTAGAACTCACAATAGGTTTAATCATTTGAGGAGGTTTAGCCGCAAAAACAGCAGCAGAAATCTCTGGTTTCAAATCCTTACGAGACAATACTCCTCGATATCCCCCCTGACGACGTAACTCTTTATCCTCAATATATTGATGAGCAACATCATAGAAACTTGTTTCCCCTTCCTCAACAGCATAGAATAATTCCATCGCTAAATCTTCATCATCCAAAACCACCTCATACATCACCACACCAGCATAATTCAATTGATTTTCATAAAAATATGGCTCAACCTTATCTGCAAACAGATGAGCAACCAATTTTTCAGAAGCAATACTTATATAGGCAACTTCTTCTAAATCATCTACAGACAGACAATGTTTTTCCAACCAAGCAAAAGTTTCTTGGGCGCTATGAAGTTTATTGACAAACCTCATAGTATCTGCTGCTTTCTGAAGTTCTTCAGTCTCTACTTTTATACCTGCTTCCTGAGCTGCATCCATAATAATCTTGCGAGTAATAATTCCTTCTGTAAGCTCAGAGGTTTTTAAAGATAGCTTGACTTGGTTGAGAATATCTTCAGCAGTAATAGTGATAGATTGTGACATGGTTTTTCTCCTATTAATTAATCAAAACAAATAAGTATTAAGAGTCATCTTTAGATGACTTTTGCTATTAGCCAAGAAATTCATTTCTTAGGGGGTGACTGATGACCATGACTAGCCAACCAGTTATCAAACTGATGACCAAAAAAGAGGGTCTCAAGCCTCCCCTTTCAAGGGGATGAAAAAAGTAAACTTCAGTATTTCAAGCCTCCCTATTCCATGGAGGTACTGATAACTGATAACTGATAACTGAAATGACCCGATAACCCGCTAAGAATTAAAATCCTTGGCTAATAGCTGAAGTCATCTCAAAGATGACTTTTAATAATGTGTAATCTGAGCATCTAGCTCACGCAAAGAAACAAGATATTCACTCAGGAAGCAGGATGCTTAAGTAAGGAAACAAGATGTTCACTCAGGGAGCAAGATGCTCCCACTGGTGAAAAATTAAATCTTGACAGACGAATAGTGACAATTTCCAATTCTTATACCGCTAGTTAACTGTCAATTATTAATTATTTCTACTAGACTGACACAGCTAAAACTGTGCAAGAGATTTTTATTTCTAGGTATCTTTATCTCCCCTACTCCCCTACTCCCCCACTCCCCTACTCCCGAATGCACCATTTTAGATGAAACAGTCCACTACAAATCTAAACCTCCTTTTTGTAACTTCTTGAATGGGTCAAGAATAAAATCAATTAGACGACGCTGACGCACAACAACCTCTGCCGTTGCCGTATCTCCAGGACGCAAAGCAATACACTCATTAGCCGCAGGAATACAAGTCTCATCCAATTCAATTTCTAACTCATAAATCGCTATATTCCCCTCAGCAGTTTCCTGCATTTTTGAAGTAGGAGAAATGTTTTTTAAAGTTCCCTCTACTACACCATAATCCTGAAAAGGATAAGCATCAAATTTCATTTTCACCTCCATTCCTTTCTTTAAAGAACCACTTTCTGAAGTTGCCATTTCTGCCTTCAAAAAAAGATTTTTACCTTGTGGTGATACTTCCACAATCATCTCCCCTTGTTGCACAACATCTCCCACTCCTTCAATGGGCAAATTAAAAATAATGCCTCCCTGTTGCGCCCTAACTACTCGTTGATCCAACTCAAAATTTAAAGAATCAATATCTTTCTTTGTCTGAGCAATTTCAGCTTGAATACTAATAATTTGACTATCCATATTCTTGAGCTGCTCTTTGATTTTTGAAATTGCAATCTCCCCAGAATGAGTAATAGTTTGAGAACTATTTTCTTGTTCTGTTAAACGTAACTCAGCTTGCTCAATATCTGCTTTTGCTTGATTAATTGTTCTTTCATAACTACTCTTTTGTTCTGTTAAACGTAATTCAGCTTGTTTAATATCAGCCTCTGCTTGATTAATAATTCTTTCATAACTACCTTTTTGCTCTGCTAAACGTAACTCAGCTTGCTCAATATCTGCTTCTGCTTGATGAATAACCCGGTCGTAACTACCCTCTTGCTCTTCTATTCTTAGTTTTGCTTGTTCCCGATCTGCTTGACTTTGCTCCCATATTCTTTGTCTTTCTTCTGCTATATCCTCCTTTTCAACTACCTGAATTTCTGTAACTGCACCCTCCTCCCAAAGATTACGATAACGTTCAACTTCTCTGAGAGATTTTTGCCAGCGAATTTCTGATAATTTATAAGCAGTATTACTATCATCTAACTGCTGTTTTACTTGATTAACTTGAGCTAATTTTTCTTCCCTTTGTAAATTTAATATTCTCCTAGCAGCTTCGAGATTTTGTTCTGCTTGATGAACTTGTGCTAGCTTTTCTTCTCTTTGTAAATTTAATATTCTCCTAGCAGCTTCGAGATTTTGTTCTGCTTGATGAACTTGTGCTAGTTTTTCCTCTTCCTGTAAATTGTAGGTGGTATTCAGAGATTGAAAGTTGCGTCGTACTTGCTCTACCTGAGCTAATTTTTCTAATGTTTGGGATTGATTTTGTCGTTCTTGGGTACGAAGTTCGATTTCTAATTGACTTTTTTGTTGTTCAATTTTACTGAGTCTATTTTGTTGACTTTGCAGTTGAATATTCAGTTGAGCAAGTCGGTCGCGAATAGGGCGAGATTCTAATTCTATTAAAATATCTCCAGCTTCAATTTTGTCTCCCTCTTTAACATAAACTTTCTCAACTTTTGCCGTTTGTGTATATACCGTTGCAGCCGTAAATGTTAAATTTAACTCTTGCTTAAGAGTACCACCTTGAGGTTCTAAACGCCCTCTAGCAGTACCAGTTTCATCTACTTGAGAAAACATTCCCCAGGGCAGAGCGATCGCTACAAATATGATTAAAAGATATAGTAATCCTCGCGTCCAACGTTGGGGTAAAGCATCTAATAATTCTTTAGTAGCAAAAGACCAATCATCAACAGATTTATTTGTATCTAATTTGGTCACTTCTGGCTCAGAAATTTTGGAGTTATTTAAACTTTTTTCTAGTGTTACTAAGTCAGTCTCTAAAGGTTTATGACCGTTTGATTCTACTGTTAAATTAAATTGTTGTGGCATAATTTTTATCAGTTATTAGTTATCAGTTGTTAGAACTTTGTAGGTTTGGTTGAGGAACCGAAACCCAACACACACTTACCGAATAATTAATAATTAATAATTAAATAATTCGCGCCTTGAAGCCTCCCCTTTTAAGGGGAAAAAAAAGAAATAATATTTCCTTATATTTAATCAAGAACGGTTTTAACCAGAGGTAATTATCAATTATCCATTATCAATTAATGAAGGTTGTTGGGTTGCGCTATCGCTTAACCCAACCTACTACTTTTTTC